>NZ_JAAHHG010000753.1 GCF_010692555.1 Okeania sp. SIO3B5
CGTAGCTCTTCAGCGAGTTGACGTCTCACCGGCTGCTGCTACCTTGACGGTAGTCTTACACTTGCCTCCACGTCCGCGCACGAGTCTCAGAATGCCCTCCCGCGACTTATCTATCAAGAATTCTTATAGATGCTTGTCTGTGCCTTCAAGTTTGAGCTGCTCATTGACCTGAAAGCTTCCCTTGTTCTGCTCTCAACTGAAGGAATTTCGACCTAATCTTCTTTTCTACAGTATTTATGAGACAAGGTGGGTATAGAACCAATTTCATTATAGCATAGTATAGAAAGTCGCCCGCTTATGGGCGAGGCTTTAAACCCAATTTTTCGGTAAATCATATCATATTTGTAGGGAGTCATTTCAGTTATCAGTTATCAGTTATCAGTTATCAGTTATCAGTACCTCTGCCTGTTTGCGCAGCATGACCTAGGAAAGTAAAGTGAATTGAAATATTGAACTTTATTTTCTCTTAGTCGAATTGACTGATGTTGGTTGGAGGCTTTTTATGCCTGGAAAAAGTATGAGCTTTTCAGAAGCGCAGGTTACAAAAGTGAGGATTTTCGGATAGCAAAAGCCGAAAAATCACTCTTACTATTGTTTTTGCCACTGACTCTGTAATTCCCATTTATTCTACATCCTAACTACTGCCTACTGCCTACCCCAGCAAAAAGACTTTCCATACGCAAACCCTAATTATTAATTATTAATTGTTGAACTACTCCCTATAATTTCAGTCAAACAATACTTTTTCTAAACTTTGTAAAGCCACTTCCAAGTTATCATTAATTAGTTGCACATCAAACTCTTCTGCAGCTTCCACCTCTTTAATTGCCCTTTCTAGACGCTTGACGATCGCCTCTTCCGAATCATGTCCTCTACCCCGCAATCTTTTTTCCAATTCAGTCATAGAAGGAGGTAAAATAAAAATACGCAATGCTTCTGGAAAAGTCTGTTTAATTTGTCTTGCCCCTTGTACCTCAATCTCCAGTAATACTAATTTACCTTGTTTAATATTTTCAATAACTGGCAAACGTGGCGTACCATAAAAATTACCTGCAAACTCAGCCCATTCTAATAAATCTTTAGTTTCAATCATTTGTTGAAATTTATCGCGGTCTACAAAGTAATAGTTTTCTCCTTCTACTTCTCCAGGCCGAGGACAACGGGTAGTCATAGAAATAGATAAAACTAATTCTGGATGACGTTGTAGGAGAGATTTTACCAAAGTCCCCTTACCTACACCACTAGGTCCTGTTAAAACAATTAATTTACCAGTTTGCATAAATTTTTATCGCAGTACAAGCGAGTATAACTAAACTTTTAGTTATTAATAACAAATTCTGCAAAATTAAACATTAATTACTACAATTAACTATCCTTATTGCTATTGTTAAATATAAATCGATGTGCCACTGTTTCAGGCTGAATTGCTGAAAGAATAATATGATTAGAATCTGTAATAATCACTGCCCTGGTACGCCGACCATAAGTAGCATCAATTAATTGGCCTCTTTCCTTGCCATCGCTAATCATTCGCTTGATAGGGGCAGACTCTGGACTAACAATTGCAACGACTCTATTCGCAGAAACTATATTACCAAAACCAATATTAATTAACTGGATATCCATGAAAGATTATGCAACTCATATATACAAAGTTTTTCAGTTATAGCAGCAGGAAGAAGTAAGAAGGAAGAAGGAAGAAGTAAGAAGGACAAATTTTGCGTTGTCTGAATTTAAGCTTTTTATATGTCCGTGCTCTTTCCTTAGACTACTATGTACAGCAGATTCCACCAAGGGTGAGGTATACCCTGAAGCGGATAAAGATGCCCGCACTGGGAACATTTAATAGTTAATCTCTGTACTTCTTATGTGAGGAATCTGCTATAAGAAGAAAGCACATAAAAATCTTTATTCATTAAATCAGGCTTTTACCTCAAGTGTGGCATACTCCCACACTAAGCTGGCGCTATTAGTGTGGGCTTCTCGTTTCGTAGCCCTGCGCATCAGGCACGCGCGTGCTTTAAGAACGGAATGCCCTGTCGCCCTATTTTTGATATTTATCGCTGCATTTCCTAGGTCATGCTTCCCTACGGGATGCTACGCAAACGCAAACAAGTCGCGGTCTATTACAATACCGCAGTGCGGGCCAGAATGAGTTCGTATGTTTAATTCTTTATCGACTTTTTCCCCACAATTTGAGCAGTCTTGGCTAGTATTTTTGGGGTTCACTGCTATGGTTTTCACCTCCAGCATTTGCCTCCTGCGGAGGAGCTGCGCTAACGGCTTTGACAGTCAAAATAGTTAGGAATTGTCCCCATCCAGCATCGTTAGCCGATTCATCCACCAAATCTGCATATTATGGTGTGAGGCTTCTCGGCGATTCAGCTAAATTTATATCATAATGTTTTTTCACTTTTAATTTTTAACTTAAAGCTAACTGTGCAACCTGTTGACTATACAACTCTCATTGCTTCATGTTCTGAACTCTGTGCTAAATGGCTACCAGCACGTTTAGAACAGGTATATCAGCGCGATCGCTTTACTATTACTATTGCTCTGCGAACTCTTAAAAAACGTGGTTGGTTGGACATTTCCTGGCATCCCCAAGGGGCCCGTATTTGTATCAGCGATCCTCCACCTCGCGCCCCTGATACTTTTACTTTTAGTCAACAATTACGACACCAACTAGGGGGACTAGCTTTAATAGCTATTGTTGAAGTTTCTCCTTGGGAGAGGGTACTGGACTTCCAATTTGCGAAACGTCCTGGAGAAGCACCTCTATGGCATCTTTATGTGGAAGTTATGACCAAGTACAGCAATGTTATCCTGACTACTGCGGATAATCTGGTTGTTACCTGTGCCCATCAAGTGAATAGTCAACAGTCTAGTCTTCGTCAAATTCAAACTGGTCAACCTTATGAACTTCCCCCTTCTCTGACTAACCCTATTCCTAGTTTGCAAGAAACGCAACAGCAATGGCAAGAAAGGATTAGTTTAATACCTGGTGTATTGTGGCGAAATTTAATTAAAAATTACCGTGGCCTCAGTAAGGCTTTAGTACAGCCAATGATTGAAGCTTCAGGACTAGACCCTCAAAAGTCTACTAATGACCTTAGTGCTTCGGACTGGCAAAAATTATTTAAAAGTTGGCAAGAATGGTTAAATAATCTGGAGCATTCCAAATTTTATCCCGGTTGGACAGGGAATGGATATACTGTAACAGGTTGGTTAAGTGTAGAATCTGTTGATACTGTCCAGGAATTACTGAATGATTATTATACTGGACAGCTGAATCAGCAAGAGTTTAGTCAACTATATCATCAAATTAGCCAAAAACTTAAAAATATTACGGCTAAGTTACAGCTAAAGGCTGATACTTTTACGGAACGGTTAGACCAGTCGGATGGGGCAGAATTTTTGCGATCGCAAGCTGATTTACTTATGGCCAACCTCCACGAATGGCGACCGGGGATGAAGGCTATTACTCTCTGTGACTTTGAAACGGGGGAACCGATGGTCA
>NZ_JAAHHG010000754.1 GCF_010692555.1 Okeania sp. SIO3B5
CTATATTCATTTAAAACTTGTCCTTAAGCACAAGGTATTATTGCTGAAGTCCGCAGTTCCTCCGGAGGAGGCTAGCTGAAGTCCGCAGTTCCTCCGGTAGGAGGCTGGCTAATAGCTGAATGCTTACGGCTGAAAGATGCTTACCCATTATGAATTCATCATCAAAGTTATGATAAAGTAAGCATTCAGCAGTCAGCTATCAGCTATCAGCTAAGGAAGAAGGAAGAAGGCGAAAATTGATTTAATAGCAAATACATAACTTCTAACTTCTCTGTTTGGTCAAGTTTTATCTTAAGAAAGGTGTTTATAAAGTATAGTTTTAAGAGCAGAGTTTTATTACTGAGAACTGACAGCTAATAGCTGAATGCTTACATGATAAAAATGAAAAAGATTACATACTCTTCAAGAGTCATCTTAAGATGACTTAAGCTATTAGCCAAGGATTTTAATCCTTGGCTTAAGATGACTTAAGCTATTAGCCAAGGATTTTAATCCTTGGCTTGGCAAGCCTTTCTAACTACAGAATTTTTCTACACAACGCATAAACATTTCCACTCCTATTCCTAGAGCAGTTTCATCAAAATTAAATCTAGGATGATGGTGCGGATAAGCTAAATTTTTCTCGGCATTTGCTGAACCTAAAAAGAAATAACAACCAGGTACTTCTTGCAGAAAAAATGACATATCTTCACCCCCCATAGTTTGACATTCAGGTACAACACCCGCAGGAGTTTCTACCAATAATTCAGCCACACTTCTAACTAAATCAGTTATTTTTTCATCATTAATTAACGGGGGATAAAGAGGAATATAATTAAATTCAAAACTCGCCCCATGACTTTCACAAACTCCAGCAATAACCTGCTCAATTCTTTTAGCAAAATAATCTTGATAAGCCAAATTAAAATAACGTACAGTACCACCCATTCTGGCAGTATCAGCAATCACATTAAATGCCCGACCTGCTTTTAACTCCCCAACCGTGACAACCGCTGAATCTATAGGATTAATATTCCGAGCTACTATTGTTTGCAAAGCATTAATAATTTGAGCTGCAACTACCACAGAATCTACAGTTTGATGAGGCATTCCTCCATGCCCACCTTTGCCCACAATTGTGCAATTAAATCTTTCAGTAGCTGCCATTAAAGCACCACTGCGGACTCCTACTTTGCCCAGGGGTAAATTATTCCACAAGTGCAAACCAATGATGGCATCCACATCAGGATTTTTCAACACCCCCGCTTCAATCATTGGTTTAGCGCCTCCAGGCCCTTCTTCTGCTGGCTGGAAAATGATTTTTACGATCCCATCAAAATCTTGGTGATGGGTAGCCAGATAGTAAGCAGTGCCTAGAGCGATCGCTGTATGTCCGTCATGGCCACAGGCGTGCATCACACCATTATGTATCGATCTATATGGCACATCGTTTAATTCTTGAATTGGCAAAGCATCTAAATCTGCCCTGATAGCTAATACAGGCCCTGGTTTACCACTGTCAATAGTTGCGAGGATACCTGTTTTCGCAACTCCTTTTTGATGTTCGATGCCCCACTCTTGCAATTTTTGGCAAATAAATTCCCCTGTTAAATATTCTTTGAAACCTAGCTCTGGTCTTTTATGGAGATGTCGTCGCCATTCAACTAACAAAGGTTGTAGTTTTCTAATTTCTGGACGCAATTGAGATTGAGTAACGGAATTTGAAGTCGGAATAGTTGAAACCATATTTTTTATACCGAGTTGTTATTTCCCTTATGGGTTTAATACCCCACCGTCAACGGGGGTGTTCAAAATTGTTTTGTGTGAAAATCCATAAGCAATTTTTCCTTCTGCCTTCCCCTCCTGGGAGGGGTTAGGGGTGGGTTGCCTCCTGCCTTCTGCCTTCTGCCTTCAATTTTTGATTGTGGTTGGTAAGGGCAAAAACTTCTCTAAATCTAAATTAGAGGCTGCTGTTGCTAATTTGTCTAGGTTGTTAATTTCTGGTAAATGTGGTATAATTCCACAGATTTGTACTTGAGTTAAGGATTGAATTAGTTCAACAGGAGTCCAGTCAGCAATTTCTTGCTCTGAGCAAGGTTGAACGCAGTTGAGGATAATGCCTCGGAGGTTAACCTTCATTTGACGAGCTAGAGCAACATTCGCTACGGTTTGAGCGATCGCGCCTAACTTGATTGGTACAACCAAAATAGTAGGTAAATGCCAATCCCTAGCTATGTCTGCCACCATCAGTTCGTGAGTGACAGGAGAACCTAGTCCTCCTAAACCCTCCACTAACACAAAATCTTTTTGTTGTCGTAATCTTGCAAAAGTTGACCATACCCGATCTAATTGTACCAGACGACCTTCCCGTTCTGCAGCTACAGGAGGAGCAACGGGTGTTTTATACCATAAAGGGTTAATTTCGTCAAGAGATTGGTCTAGAGAAAATAATTGAGTGTAAAGTTCGCGATCGCCTATGCCAGTTTGAATAGGTTTAAATAAGCCTAAGTTGCGGTCTTTATGGTAAGTTTGCCAATAAGCAGCAAGAGCGAGAGTCAATATAGTTTTACCAGCGTCGGTATCGGTTGCAGTAATTAAAAGTTCTTTCAAAGTATTTACCTTGGAATATCATTTCTGGATTTTTAAATTGTAATATCTTCAGGAAGAAGAAAGAAGGAAGAAAGAAGGAAGAAGGAAGGAAGAAGGAAGAAGGAAGAAGGAAGAAAGAAAAATCTTGCGTTATATCATGTCCGGATAAGAGCGATCTGGAAAAAAACCAAAACAGTAACTTGCAGTGCAAATCTTTTTATTCTCCCTACTCCCTACTCCCTACTCCCTTATTTACTAAGTATTCAACCGGACATGATATTATCTGAGTTTTAAGCTTTTGATCTGTCCTAAGCTTTGCTTCTACTGCTATACAACTTCAAGTTATATCATGTCCGGTAGCACCGTTTGTGTATAAAATTAAGGTAAAAATGGGAGAAAACCTTCTGCCTCCTGCCTCCTGCCTCCTGCCTTCCTTCCACCAAAGTCTAATTATTCAACCGGACATGATATTAGTTAAGTGCAGAAAATAAGTCTTCATATTTTCATCCTGGAGATGGGGGAGTAGCGATCGCTTCCGTAGTCGAAACCCAAAATATGATTACTTCGGCTGTCGTTGGATCGGATATTATATCATGTCCGGATAATTAGTGATAAAAAAACTTTCTCCTTCAACTCCAGTTCTTCTTCTTTCTTCCCTCTTTCCTCCTGACTCCTGAGGACTGAGGACTGACTCCTCCGTAGTTATTTATTTATCACTGTTCAACCGGACATGATATTACAGCAGTTTTCATTTGGGTAGATCACAGTAGGGACGTTCCATGGAACGTCCCTACAAGGTTTTATATCATGTCCGGTTGAATACTTACACTTTGGAGGAGGTAAGGCAGCGGGAGCTGGAGGCAGGAGGCAGAAGCGGTGCGACCCCGCGGGGCGCGTCAGACGCAAGGGAATGCGCACCAAGAGAGG
>NZ_JAAHHG010000755.1 GCF_010692555.1 Okeania sp. SIO3B5
GGGAAACCAAACTCTGATTTTGCCCCCCTAGCACCCCAAAATTGGGGGAAACCAAACTCTGATTTTGCCCCCCTAGCCCTCCAAAATTGGGGGGAACCAAACTCTGATTTTGCCCCCCTAGCACCCCAAGATTGGGGGGAACCAAACTCTGATTTTGCCCCCCTAGCACCCCAAGATTGGGGGAAACCAAACTCTGATTTTGCCCCCCTAGCACCCCAAGATTGGGGGGGGAAAAACTCTGAAAATTCCTCAAGGTTGGGGGATTTAGGGGGCTTGAACAAAACCAAACAATTGCGCATTCATACTTCAATTCAGCAACACCCAATTAATTCCAATTTACCCAATATTTGGTCATCACCTCTTTGGGGATTCGCTAAAACCTTGATGTTAGAACTGCCTGAGTTCAATTGTGTTTGTATTGATTTAGAAGCAACCGTTTCCGAACCTCAAATTCAGCTATTATGGCAAGAAATTAGTCAACCCTCAGCAGAAAATCAAATTGCGTTCCGTCAAGGAAATCGTTACATTGCCAGATTAGTCCAGACTCAGCTCGTTGCCATTCCCCATCGTTTAGCGATCGCGACTCAAGGAACCATAGAATCCCTGAACTGGCAACCAATGAATCGTCGTCAACCTTCGTCTGGAGAAATAGAGGTAAAAGTAAAAGCGACAGGATTAAATTTTCGGGATGTTTTAACAGTCTTAGATAGCAATCTCGGAAATACTGCTGAGTTAGGTTTAGAATGTGCAGGAGAAGTAGTCGCCGTTGGAGAAGGGGTAACTCATTTACAAGTTGGTGATGCGGTTTTTGGTTTAGCAAAGGGCAGTTTTGCAGATTATGTCACGGTGTTAGCAGACTGGTTCGTCTTAAAACCCGATAACTTAACCTTTGAAGAATCTGCAACTATTACAGGAGCATTTCTCACTGCTTATTACAGTTTAATCCATCGAGGACAGTTAAAAGCAAGAGAAAAAGTTTTAATTCATGCAGCATCCGGAGGGGTAGGACTTGCAGCAGTTCAATTAGCGCAAAGCTTGGGTGCAGAGATTTTGGCAACCGCTTCTCCTGCTAAATGGCAATTTTTACAAGATTTAGGAATTAAATGGATAATGAATTCTCGCACCTTAGATTTTGCCGCAGAAATTCGAGAGATTACAGAGGGTAAAGGAGTCGATCTGGTGTTAAATTCCCTGAGTGGTTATTTTATCCCTCAGAGTTTATCCGTTTTGCAAGACTGGGGGCGTTTTGCCGAAATTGGTAAGAAAGAAATTTGGACAGCAGAAGCAGTCAAAGAATTAAAACCGAATGTTGACTATTTTTCCATGGATTTATTAGAAATTGCGGAACATAACTCGTCATTAATTCAATCTTTATTACAAAATCTTTTAACTCAATTTAATAATGGATTGCTAACCCCTTTACCCTATCAAGTCTTTTCTCGTCAGGAAATACAAACAGCTTTTCGTACTCTCCAACAAGCTAAACATATTGGAAAAATTGTTATCGTTCATAGTACAGGGAACAGGGAACAGGGAATAGGGAATAGGGAACAGGGAACAGGGAACAGGGAACAGAGAAGAAAAGTTATTAAAGATGCAGGGAACAGGGAACAGGGAACAGGGAACAGGGAACAGGGAACAGGGAACAGGCAACAGGGAAGAAAAGTTATTAAAGATGCAGGGAACAGGGAACAGGGAATAGGGAACAGGGAACAGGGAACAGGGAACAGGCAACAGGGAAGAAAAGTTATTAAAGATGCAGGGAACAGGGAACAGGGAATAGGGAATAGGGAACAGGGAACAGGGAACAGGGAACAGAGAAGAAAAGTTATTAAAGATGCAGGGAACAGGGAACAGGGAACAGGAAATAGGGAACAGGGAACAGGGAACAGGGAACAGAGAAGAAAAGTTATTAAAGATGCAGGGAACAGGGAACAGGGAACAGGGAACAGGGAACAGGGAAGAAAAGTTATTAAAGATGCAGGGAACAGGGAACAGGGAATAGGGAATAGGGAACAGGGAACAGGCAACAGGGAACAGAGAAGCAAAGTTGTTAAAAATGATGGCAGTTATTTAATTACAGGAGGATTTGGCGATTTAGGATTGAATTTAGCCCAATGGTTAGCCACTCAGGGCGCACAATATATTATTCTCGTGGGGCGTAATCAACCCTCTAGCAAAGTCATCTCAACTATTCAAAACCTCACCGACAAAAATATCCATCTTTTACCCTTAACATTCGATGTTACTGAAGAAGAAGCTGTGAGAACATTTTTCGACACTTATGGCAATCATAATTTCCCTCCCCTGAAAGGGATTATCCATGCCGCCGGAGTATTAGAAGATGCAACCTTGTCTCAGATAACGTGGCCACAATTTGAACAGGTGATTGCGCCTAAAATAAAAGGCGCTTGGTATTTACATCAATTTAGTCAAAAGGAAAATTTAGATTTCTTTGTCTTATTCTCCTCCGTTGCCAGTTTGTTCGGATCTCCAGGACAAGGAAACTATAGTGCTGCCAATGCTTTCCTGGAAAGTTTAGCTAATTTGCGCCAACAAATGAAATTACCCGCGATTAGCATCAATTGGGGAGCATTTCTTCAGATTGGTATGGCAGCGAGACAGAATATTCCCCTGAGTATTGCTGGAATGGGAAGAATTTCTCCCGAACAAGGATGGTACATTTTGGCACAATTGTTAACTACCTCTCTGTCTCAAGTAGGAGTAACCCCGATGGATTGGCGTGTGGTAAATTCTCTGAATTCTCCATTTTTTGAGGAGTTTACTTCGTCCGAGTGCCACGAAGACACTTTGGCTATCCGAGAACGGTTAAATGCTTTAACTTATAGCGATCGCCAACAGACTCTCACCATTTATATATTGTCTCAAGTCGCGAAAATTATCGGTTTAAAGGATTTAGAGGCAATTGATACCGATTTAGGTTTTAGTGAATTAGGGATAGACTCACTAACTTCCCTTGAATTAAGAAATAGACTACAAAATACCTTAGACTGTTCCCTACCTTCCACTTTTACCCTTGATTACCCGACGATTAATCACCTAACATCTTATTTGTTAGAAAAATTATTTCCTAGTGATGATTTACCTTCCGAATCCTTACCATCCCATTCTTTAGAAACAACAGACATTGATCAACTTAGTGAAGCAGAAGCAGAAGCCTTATTATTAGAGGAATTGGCGAAAATATCTGATCTGTCCAATTTAACCTGATGAGTATGGAAATGGTTTTTGATTCCGTACAGGGAGAAGTAAAGATAAGAATAATTAACAATAACTAGCTAATAATTATAAAAAAAATTATTCAGTCTGTGTTAATTACTTAATAATTGAAGTATAATACCATTTTGAAAAAAGAATGTTACGAATAATAAAAATCATAAATAAACTTTCAAATAAAGTCTATTTGACGAAAAAGATAATTTAAAACATCAAAAATGGTATTAAATATATCCCCATACGAATT
>NZ_JAAHHG010000756.1 GCF_010692555.1 Okeania sp. SIO3B5
TTTCTACCCCTCGAAATGCCGAAAATCTTAGATTTTTGAACCATTACCACCTAAAAGCTGGTACTCCCTTAGTACCTGAAAAGGGTAAAACCAATACAAGTCAAGACGCGTGATATTTAATCAGCAAGCCCTATTTAGTTCTGTTTTCCCCTTTGCTATTCCCTATTCCCTGTTCCCTATTCCCTTTTTCATAGCACTTGGTTTCCACATTTCAAATAAAAACACTATATTGGCATTTTATGAATTGTTTGCGCAGCATTCTGTTAGGAAAAGGCAACAGGCAAAAGAGGAATGTTAAACACCTTAATGTGTAGTGCTATACCTAGTATATATATAGCAATCAGGAATCAGTTGTGAGAATTGAAGTATTCCTTAAAAGTATAGAATATGGCAATTATTATATTCATATAATACGTTTTTTTCTTCTTCTCTATTCCCTATTCCCAGCTCCGGTGTTCCCTAAAAGTTTCCAATATCTCACAACTCAAATCATATTGCTATATTGTTGCTTCAAACAAAAATAGCCCCCATAAAAGGAGGCTATAAGAACTAAGTCACTATTGTTTTATGAAGCAGCAAAGCTTAAATAGATGCAAAATTAGCCTGTCTAAATTATTTAAGTAATAAAATGCTCATTCCTCAAGCTTTGAAAAAAACTTCTTTCCTACTGACTTCTGAGTTCTACTTAAGGCTTACCGAGCAAATCTAAAAACATTGACAGGTATAAAGTTTTAGCTTTTTTACACCGAAAAAAAGTGCAACTTTTTAAGCTTGAGCGACCAAAAAGTTAAGATAAAAGGCAAAATAATTGCAGAAAAATCAAGGGATAAAATATCCGATTATCTCCTCCAAATTCCACATTCTTCATAACTCAGTCCTCTTAACTCCTAACTCCTATCTAATGCTAAAAGACTTATTCAGCAAACCCTACTTAATTTATTGATTTAGCAATCGTAGTAGAGAGAAAACTCATAAGGATGAGGACGTAGACGCATGGGGTTAACCTCATTATCCAACTTGTACTCAATCCAAGTTTGAATCAAGTCCTCTGTAAATACCCCACCAGTAGTTAAGAACTCATGGTCTTTTTCTAAAGCTTCCAAAGCACCCTCTAAAGACCCAGGAGTAGAAGGAATCTTACTTAACTCTTCAGGACTGAGGTCATAAATATCCACATCCAAAGATGCACCAGGGTCAATTTCATTCTTAATCCCATCAATACCAGCACAAAGCATCGCAGCAAAAGCCAAATAGGGATTACAACTAGCATCAGGACAACGGAACTCTAGTCGCTTCGCCTTGGGATTTGTACCACTTAAAGGAATCCGAACAGAAGCAGAGCGGTTACCTTGAGAATAAGCTAAGTTTACTGGAGCTTCAAATCCAGGAACCAATCGCTTATAAGAATTAGTGGAAGGATTAGAGAATGCCAAGATTGCCGGAGCGTGCTTGAGGATACCACCAATGTAATTAAGCGCCATCTTACTCAAGTTGGCATAACCATCACCCCAGAATAGAGGTTGTCCATCTTTCCAGATTGACTGGTGACAGTGCATACCCGAACCATTATCGTTAAATATAGGCTTAGGCATGAAAGTAATAGTTTTGCCATGTTTTTTGCCCACATTCTTGATGACATACTTATAAATCATCAAGTTGTCTGCAGCTTCTACCAATGTGCCAAACTGAAAACCCAATTCATTCTGACCACCTGTAGCAACTTCGTGGTGATGCTTTTCAATGGGAACCCCACACTTGGCCATTGTTAACAACATTTCTGTCCGCAAATCCTGCATTGTATCGGTGGGAGATACAGGAAAATAACCTTCTTTGTAACGAGGTTTATAGGCTTTATTACCACCTGGTTCTTCACTACCAGAATTCCAACGACCTTCTATACTATCTACATAGTAATAAGCTTTATTTTCTGTTTGGTCAAACCGAGCATCTTCAAATACAAAGAATTCAGCTTCTGGACCAAAGAAGGCAGTATCCCCAAGACCTGTCGATCTTAAATAATCAACTGCTTTCTGAGATATGACTCTGGGGCAACGGCTATACCATTCACCAGTTCGAGGCTCTTTAATACTACAAGTAACACTTAATGTTGGTTCAGCCATAAAAGGGTCAATCCAAGCAGTGGTTGGATCTAGTACCATCATCATGTCTGACTCGTTAATATTTTTCCAACCACGGATACTAGAACCGTCGAAGGCAACTCCATCTGTAAAGGAGCTTTCATCAATTTGACTTCTGTGAACTGTTAAATGTTGCCAGATACCAGGTAGGTCAATGAATTTCAAATCAATAACTTGAATATCATCATTGTTAATCCAGTTCAATACATCTTGGGCTGTTTGTGCCATATTAGCTCCTAAGTTTGAAATTTTGGCTTTCAAAAAGAATAGCTTTAATCAGAATAAATACATCAGTCTTAAATTTTGGCTTTCTTAACAAAGTTCTAATCAGAATACATTCAGTCGATAATAAGAATGAAAATCCTTGAGTTTTTGTAACTTTAGACACAAAAAATCTTGCCTTAATCAAATAATTCTCCTAGTGCAGGATGGCAGAAATAACTAACCAGTTAAAAAATCCTAAAAGAACTACAAATCAATACCTTTAACTTTTGACTTCCGCGTAGCGACACTAGGTGTCAATTTGGGTACATCTCATATTTGCAAAAATACTTTTTTCCTATATATTCCCTGTTGCCTGTTGCCAGATGAGCTGTTGCCTAAAAGCCAAAAAATTTTGGCTTTATTCAAAATTGAGATGCACCCGTCAATTTATCTCAACGTTGGTTGAAGACCCGCCCTCTCCTGGAAGAGATCGTCGGGATGTTTCGCACCCACGTTCCGCACGTCAAGTTGTAACACTAGAGTATTATAAGAATTTGGTAGCCTAGTAAGTATTTATACTGTAAGAATTATCTTTATTTAACTTTCTCATTCATCAAATTTTCAGGAAAATATTAACCATAAATACTTACTAAATTGTTAACTTCTATTGACCACTACAATTTACTTCTTACTTGTTACTTTTGACTTATTACTTTTGACTTATATTTTTATGCTACATTTTGTCGTGCGGAATGTAGGTTCACAGCATGACCCTGGAAAAACCAATCAATCTTGTGGTTTTTGCCATAGCATAGTACTCTTAATTAGAATAAGGCTGCTGGGCTAGCAGTGTCAGTCTGTGGAGCGACTGTAAGACCGAAAAGAGGGGAAGACCTTGGAGGCGGGTGCTATGAAGCAGAAAATCCCTATCAGTGATGTTAGGAAATTCCACGTTTTCGCGTAAGCGCAACGTCGGAAGGATGTCAAAGTAGGCTAATATAGAAAGTTTAAGAAATTGTTGGGAGAATAATTATATGCGGGACACTATAACTAGCTTAATAGATAATTACGATGCTAAAGGTCGTTATTTGGACCGGGATGCTGTTGATCGATTAAAATCTTATTTTGAAACGGGTACT
>NZ_JAAHHG010000757.1 GCF_010692555.1 Okeania sp. SIO3B5
TTCGTTAAGCTCTGAGAAAATATTTAGTTCAACGTCGCTTAAAAGCCTCTATCCCCGTGTCTGGTGTGTCTCCGTGTCCCCGCGTCTATTGAGAATGAAACAGCCCTGCCTTCCCAAGGGGGGTTGGGGGGGGATCGACATTCAACTCCAACTCCGACTCCCTCCTTTCCAAAGGCGGTTGGGGAGGCTCAACTTCCAACTCCGACTCCCCCCTTCCCAAGGGGGGTTGGGGGGGATCAACTTCCAAAGGCGGTTGGGGAGGCTCAACTTCCAACTCCAACTCCGACTCCCCCCTTGGAAAGGGGGGTTGGGGGGGATCGAAAGGCTGGGGGGGATCAACATTCAAACATTTCAATATTCCAGCTTTTACATCCTGCCAAGAGCGGTCAGTTTGTGGCCAATATCCCACAGTAAAATCACCCCGACTGCACAAAATACCTGATAAAGAAACAGTCTCCTCGCATCCTGCCCAACCATTAATAATTACAGCCTGTCGCCGACTATTTTCATTACTATTAATCGGCACAATTCCTAATACAAACTCTCCCGCACCTTCCACAATTCGCAGCGGAGTTTGCCCTGGATATTCGGACTCTATATTTGATTCACCACGATGAGATTTTTGTTGATTAGTTAAACGAATTTGCTGATTAGTTTTATCAATATATTCCAAGGTGCGATGATAGACATATTTATATAAACTATCCGCTTCAATTACTCCCGACTTATCCGCAGCTTTCCCCAAAAAACCTTGAATCAAATAATAAGTAAACAATCCATGTTTTAAATTTTTCCATTCTCTAGATTGTTCATACTTATCGCAAGACAAAAGAGCATAAAAACCTTGACTTTTAGCAGCCCTTTTCCAAAATAATTCTATTAATTGTGGAGCAATACTAGATGTTTCAACTTCAGATAATTTCTTACTGTCAGATAAGTGCTGAAAATTAATACTTGTTCCACCACTATGACAAGCATCTATAAAAATCAATTGATATTTAGCACCACTTTCTGCCAACTTTTGCAGAATTTCTGCCACTGGCAAACCTGTTGTAGCTAAATTATTAGTTAGAGTATTTTTCAGACATAATATTGGTTGCTGAGTTTGTTTGTCTAAAAAACCATGACCGGAAAAATAAATTAAAATAGTATCTTCTTTAGTTGCTTGAGAGACTAACTTTTCTAAGCTATTTTTCACCACATCAAGAAGAGGAAATTTAGGAGTATTATCGTGATGGATAATAATAGTTTTATTGGTGAATAATTTTGTAGATATTTCTAATGCAGCCTTTAATTCCTGACAATCATTAACACAATAATTAAGGTTGCTTATTCTGGCATCATCATATTGATTAATTCCCACTAAAAGAATTAAAAGTTTAGCTTCACCAGTTTGAAGTTTTTCTACATTAGAATTACCTGCTGATTTAGGCATATATTATTCTCCTGGAAGAAGGCAGAAGTGCAAAAAGGCAAGGAATCTGGGAATTTTATCAGTGGCCACTACATAGACTCAACCCCCTGACCTTAACCCTATATTCTGCACGACAAAACGTAGCATAAAATATAAGTCAAAAGTTAAAAGTCAAAAGCAAGAAGTAAGAAGTCAAAAGTCAAAAGTCAAAAGTAAGAATTAAGAAGTAATAAGTAAATTATAGTGGTCAATAGGAGTCAATAGTTCAGCAAGTATTTATGCTTAATATTTAACTGAAAATTTGACTTTTGAGAAGTAATTTATACAGTATAAATATTTATCAATAATAGAAATTGTATACTACTTTTAATGTTACGCTCTTGACGTGCAGAATGTGGGTTAACCTATACAATATATACGATGACAATAGAAAAATTTATTCAAATTGGGAGCATTGTTGCAAGAGCAAACTAAACAAATTCATCGTTATTGAAGACCGTGAATTCCACGGCATAGAGCTGAAAGTTTGAATACCAGCAGCTAGCCTTTTTTCAAGCAAGTATCTAGTTATTTTATCCGCATCATGTCTACTGGAAGTTGTTGTAATTACCATTAAGATATTCTGGCGACATTTTCTGTGCTTCCTTCACTAAAATTTTGTTTGAAATTTCAAGTTTCAGTTTCTGGCAGTAGGGGAATAGGGGAAGTAGGGGAAAAGTAAACATCAGAATAATTGATACGCGTTCTGGCGTGCTAATTATCAAAAATGTCATTGCACCTGTGTTAATTACTTAAGAATCAAAGTTTCACCTATTAAGAAAAGTCTTCTTTTTTCACTCTTGGTATAATACCAGTTTGGTGAATTTTTGCTACAAATAGCTAGGCTATTTCTTAGGATTCAGGTATCGGTCCTTCAGTTATTCCTTCTTCCTTCTTCCTTTTTCCTTCTTCCTTCTTCCTTCTTCCTTCTTCCTTCTTAAATTAACCAATTCTGCCATGTAAATAATCTTCTGTTTTCTGATTTTTAGGGTCAGCAAATAAATCTTTAGTTTCACTAAATTCTATCAATTCTCCTAAATACATAAACGCTGTATAATCAGATAATCTTGCAGCTTGTTGCATACTATGAGTCACAACTAAAATAGTTATCTTTTCTTTTAATTGACTCATCAACTTTTCAATTTTAGCAGTAGCAATTGGATCAAGAGCAGAAGTAGGTTCATCCAATAAAATCATTTCAGGTTCTCCTACTAAAGCACGAGCTATACATAAACGTTGTTGTTGACCTCCAGACAAATTAAAAGCCACCTCTTTTAATCTATCTTTCACCTCATTCCAAAGAGCTGCACCTCGAAGAGCTTGTTCTACTTTTTCATCAATTAAACTCCGTTTTTTTTCACCACGCACCCTCAAACTATAAGCAACATTTTCATAAATTGATTTAGGAAACGGATTAGGTTTTTGAAATACCATGCTAATGCGCATTCGTACTTCTATTGGGTCAACATTTTTAGACAAAATATTCAAAGAATCTAACCATATTTCCCCTTCATAGTAATTTCCTGGATACAAATCGTGCAACCGATTAAAGCAGCGTAATAAAGTAGTTTTTCCACAGCCTGAAGGTCCGATTAATGCAGTAACTTTTTTTTCTGGAACAACCAAATTAATATTTTTTAAAACCTGAGATGAACCATAAGAAAAATTAAGTTTTTTGACTTCTGCTTTGGGCTTTATAGTAATTGATTCTTGTTTTTTTCTAAAAAAATTTACCATTTGATACCTTTACGAATTAGATAACGTAAATAAATAGCTAGAGTATTGATTGCCAAAGTCATAATAGTTAATATAGTACCTGCTGCTGCTGCATTTATTTCAAATGCTTTTTGTGGGCGAGAAACCCAGTTAAACATTTGAATTGGCATTAATGTAAATGGAGCTTGGAGCCAAGAAAAAGAAATAAATGGAAATTCATTTTTCAACGGAGATTCTGGTAAAAAAGCAATAAATGTCAATGCACCAATAGTAATAACTGGAGCTGTTTCTCCTATTGCCCA
>NZ_JAAHHG010000758.1 GCF_010692555.1 Okeania sp. SIO3B5
TGAGGAAAATAAAAAACTAAGGCCCAAATAACTTTGTTATTGTTGGATATGTGGGTATTTAAACTAGTTAGGAGGGGAGCGGGGGAGGAGGGGAGTAGGGGAGGAGGGGAGTAGGGGAGTAGGGGAGTAGGGGAGTAGGGGAGTAGGGGAGTAGGGGAGAATTTTTTTGCCCAACTTAGCAGCAAAAATGCTAACTTTTTGAGCATGAAGAGCTGAAAACCAAGGTATTTCAGACCTAAAAAGGCTAAAACCTTTATTTGTAAATGCTTTTAGATTTAATCAGCAAGCCCTACTTAGGGTTTGCGCTCAAAAGTCTTTTTTTCAGAGGAGGAGCCAGAATTTCCGTTTGTCATGCTTCCCTACGGGATGCTACGCAAACGCAAACAGAATCGGTGAATCCAGGAGGAATGGGATTCCGAGAAGAGGTAGCCAGAAGAATCTTCCCTTGGTTTTCTACCCCGATCTTGCCCAAAATACGCTCCTAATTGAACTGGAATTACCCAAAAGCTGGTACTCCCTTAGTACCTGCAAAGGCTGAAACCTTTGCCAGTAAACACTTTGATATTTAATCAGCAAACACTAAGTAGGGCTTGCTGATTAAATATTGCGCGCATTGACTGATATACGTTTTAGGCAAATTATGCCTATTAAAAGTATGAGCTTTAAAAACTAAGTATGTAACAAAAAGTAAAGTAGTTTTGAAACCTCTTCCCTTCTGCCTCCTGCCTTCTGCCTTCTGCCTTTCCTAAGTAAAGTAGTTTTGAAACCTCTTCCCTTCTGCCTCCTGCCTTCTGCCTTCTGCCTTTCCTAAGTAAAGTAGTTTTGAAACCTCTTCCCTTATGCCTTCTGCCCTCTGCCTCCTGCCTTTCCTAATATTTTAATTTTTTTACAAATGATTTAGGATTGCAATGATAGTGTCAACTTTTGTGACAATTTTCTCTGTCTTCACAAGTTCTTCATATTTATAGATTAACTTACTTAGTAAGGTTAGCAACTTAACCTAAAAGCTGAGATATAAATATCAAACTTGCATTTGGAGAACAAATAAGTGCAATCAGTTTATATAATTCTATTAACTCTTTCTGCGAGTTCTGCATTAATTTATAAGCACACCTCTGAAGACATATCTTTTGTTTTAGCTATATTAACGGGATTAATCAGTTTATTCTGGGGTTTTGCTTGCTCTCCATTAATTTTTCAGCTTTTAATATTGCTTAGTTTATTCTGTTTTTACAAAATTTATTCAATAGATAGCGAAGATACAAATTAATTAAAATAACTTTAATTCAACTTTTTTGACACAAATTTTATGTTTTTTGTAGTTGAATCTATCTATGTAGAGATAAGACTTCAATGATTTAGTGACTCTGATGAAATGAGCGGTTATTTTTTAGGGGTTTGTTGTTAAACCTTGTCATATTTTTAAAATAAATTTGAGGTATATTATGCACACTTGTCCTTGCTGCTCTACAACATTACTACGCCATGTACGTCATAATAGTATTTACTGGTATTGTCCACGATGTCGAGAAGAAATGCCTGACCTAGAATTAATGCTATTAAGTCGTTCTCAACTATTTCAGCCGAGTGAAGGTTGGTTAAGTACTCATAAACAAAATTCTAAGGTATTAATAAATGTACCAGTTTGACATCCTCCCGACGCTGCTCTACGAGACAGCGCGGGTCTTCTGCCAACATTTTGATAAATTGTTTTTATCTGCTGAGAAATATTTTTTATTTGTAGACAATTTTAAGGAGTCTTTGTCAAGGCTTCTTAATTTTTTTTAGTACAACAATTGAAGATTATAACATTAATTTCAAAAAAAGAATGTTATGTGAAATAGATTAATACTTGCTACAGACTATTGATTAGGGAAATAGCATAATTACCTGAAGAGTACAAAGTCGTCCCAAAAAACGATTTGTTTTGAAGGCTGAAAGTATTACTGACAAGGGCTTACAGTACTTACAGCTCTGAATAAATTTTTTTTAACCTTTAGATCGCTGAAAGCCTTAGTTAGCAATAGTTATTCCAAGAACTTTGCACTGTCTAGTAATTACGGCTTGCTGATTAAATATCACAACATTGACTGATATTAGTTTCAGCCTTTTCTTGCCTTTAAAAAGTGCAAGCTTTTCAGTCTAAAGAGCTGCATAAAGCTAGTATTTTGGGATGATTATGGCAGAAAAATCACTCTTACAATTTTTACGACTACCTCCTCTATAATTTCCATTTCTCCTGTCTTCCCCTCCACCGGAGGGGGAGGGGCGAGGGGTGGGTTGTCTCCTGTCTCCTGTCTCCTACCCCTACTAAAATAATTTTTCAGCAAACCCTAAGTATTTGTAACAAATATTTATCACGCCTGGTATAGCTTAAAATAACTATACTATCAATTTAAGAGTAAGGCATGGGAACTATTTGGGAACTAGACTTTTACAGTCGTCCAATACTTGATGAAAGACAAAAAAAACTCTGGGAACTCTTAATATGCGAAAGTCCCCTAGATATTAATCATCCTACAGATTCTTTGTATCGTTACTCTGAGTTTACAAGTAATCAACAGGTAAACTCTATTTGGCTAAAAAGTGCCATTGAAAAAGCGATCGCTGATGCTCCAGAAGCACCTCAAAAAATTCGCTTTTTCCGTCGTCAAATGAACAATATGATTACCAAAGCTTGTGCTGAACTGGCCATTCCTGCTATTTTAAGCCGTCGTACCTACGCACTCAACCAGTGGCTACAACAACGAATGGAAGAAGTTTACCCGACCTATTCTGGTTATCAAGCAGGAACAAATCCTTCAATTCAATACATGAGTCCCGCACCACAACCTTTACCAGATGCGTTAATTGGAGAAAAATGGACATTTGTAAGTTTAGAAGTTGAGGCTTTTGCAGAAATGTCAGAGTGGGACATTGACTTTGGAGAAGCTTTTCCCCTCAACACTATAGGTCTTACACCCAATTTAAAGATTCCTGGTTTAATTATTTATTCATCTAGAGCAAAACCTTTAGCAGCTTGGATGTCAGGATTAGAGCTAGCTTTTGTCAAATTTAATTCAGGTCCTCCAGCTAGACTACTATTAGAAACTGGAGGTAGCGATTGTTGGATTTTAGCTAATCTGGGTAATTCATCAACTATTGAGGAAGCTAAAAGATTTTCCGAAGCAAAGTCAAAAGTCAAACAAGTTCATTTTCTGGCTGTACAGTCAAATCCAGAATCTGAATCTTTTGCTGGTTTTTGGTTGCTGCAAGAAATTAATATCTAATTAGGGTTTGCTGAAAAAGTCTTTTTGATGGGGTAGGGAGTAGGGAGTAGGGAGTAGGGAGTAGTTAGGAGGAACGGAGAAATGGGAACTACACAGGAGGTGGCCATTCATAATAGTAAGAGTAATTTTTCTGCCATAGTTACCCCAACAGGACTTAATTTTTGAACCTGAGCTACCTAAAAGCT
>NZ_JAAHHG010000759.1 GCF_010692555.1 Okeania sp. SIO3B5
TTATTTGCCTCTTTGAGTATTTGTCTGAGAGATTCTAATCCAAAATGGAATTCTTGCGTATCAATATATTCGTCAAATATTGAAATTAGTTCTTCAATGAATTCTGAAACTGATTCCTTTTTAATATTAGGATAATTAAAGTTATAAAATAATTCCTGGAACGAGTCAATTTCGAGTTTCGCCAGCTTATATAAGTCGTTTTTTAAATAATTTTGAAAATATAAACCAAACTGCTTTGTAACTTCTGAACTAACCGCAATTGCAGAATCAACAATATCAACAATAGACCAGTAAAGAATATTTAAACTTGAATAATGAATGTATAAATCATTGTCCGACAAAAGGTATTTCAAAAATACATTCAGTTTGTCAGACTTCAGGCAGTCAATAAATTCTTTCTTTCCCTGAACAATATGCTTAAGTTTTACTTCTTTAATATTCTTTTGTAGGTTAAGCCTATCAAATAAGGGTTTAATATCAGGTTGGCTTCCTTCGTAAACTAAACCACCTAAAACAAAATTTGAATTAAAAGAATTTGAATTCAAAGAGACATTAAAATCGAATTCCTTCACATAGAATTTTCTAATATTATTGGTTTCGTCATAATAAAAAGTAAAAGAACTGTCAAAGTCTGCTGTCGGTTCAAGTATCTTTGTCATTCTTCTTATATTGCTAATATCAAAATTTACCATTTACCACCTCTTTTCAGATAACGTATAACTATTTATTATACGCAGGACTTACGCAAAGACACTATGTATAGAGTCCAGTAACTATTGTCCAATAGTTACAAGTACTATATATAGCGCATCTGCGTAAATCCTAATACGGAAACTTTCTGGATATCCACCCTGTAGGAGATAAATTAGCAAAATTCTCATTTCCCCTCAAATGCGTTCAGCATATCTTCTGGCAAAGGAGCATCGAAATCATCTGGAACAGTAAACTCACTTGCACACAAACCAAATGGTCATAATTTGTTGCTACTGGCAATAGGTCTAATTTCAGCGATCGCTTGCTCAGATCGAATAATTACAACAGTTTCCGGCTTTGTTGCATGAAAGTATATAGCTGCCGCACTTGCTTGTGCATATCTACAACAATAACGCGCTGAAACTGCTGTAACTATTGGACAATAGATAAATAGAACATCAGTATGGGAAATAAAAAAGCTGAAACCTTTACATATTAAAGCTTTGAGCATTGAACTGTCAGCCCTAACTATTGGACAATAGTAAATAGAACATCAATAGTCGCGAAACAGAGCAATTAAGCTGCCGCCACCATCCTCCGCCAACGCTTTCTCAGCAGAGCAATAACTATTGGACAATAGATAAATAGAACATCCATAATCGCGAAACAGAGCGATTAAGCTGCGGAATGGATGTTAAGAACGCTACTTTCATGCAACAAAGCCACAGTTTCCCCCTCTTCAACTAAACGCAAATATTTCAGTGGGTCGCTTTGAATTTCATCAATAGTTACATTTAGCATGATAAAAAACCTCAGAATTTCTATAAAAACGATCGCTCAATAATCTTTTTTGACTACAATATCAAAGTGTAGGACATCTTCCCGCACACCCCCAACTTTTCTATATAACTCTATTGCCGGATCGTCACCGTAGTCAGCTTGAACGAAGATAACATAAGCTCCCCGATCGACAGCTATATTCTTGAGTTCGTCAATAAGCGCCATTGCAATACCTTGCCGACGGTATTCAGTCGATACCGCCAAATCATATATATAAATCTCACTGCGTTCTTGCTCAAATTTGTGAAGTTCATATGCTGCCAAACCACCCACTACTTCTCCATGTTTTAATGCAACCAACACGATAAAATAATCTCTGCTGAGTAGCTTACGAAGATAATCAGTTTTAGGCTGGGATTTGCAATAAGTTTCCACTTGATCAAACGCATCACCAAAAACATTGAGCAAGTCTTGCATTAGTTTTATATCTTTCTCAGATAGATGTTGAATGGTGATATTTTCTGTTGAGTTCATATTAATAAATATCCCAAAACAAGATAGATACAAATAATATTTTCCGTATTCTGTCAATCAAAAAAAAAGGCTCATCAAAACAGAAAATATCAGCTTCCTGAGTCAATGACCGTACCAAAAATATTTGTTGTTGTTGACCGTCAAACCTTCTTATAAATTACCGAAATATTGTGGTTTAAAGCCTCCCCTTTTAAGGGGATAATAAATAAAAATTTTCCTGTTCGTCAATCCTCTTTTTTTCAAGGATAGGTAATTCTAAATTCTAAATTCTAAATTCTAAATTCTTGAATCAGCTAATTACATCGGAGATAAGGTTTCCATACCCACCCCATTTGTTGAGGAGTTTGTACTGATTGAACATAAACCCACTTTGCTTGAGACTCTTGTCCTGCGGGTGGTTCAGCAACTCTCACTTGAGTACCTTTAGCAAAATTAAAAGGCACATTATAACCTTTGGCATTGGGTAAATCTCGCACTGGAATATTTGGATATTCGGGGGAACCTACAGCCTGACAAATTGTTCCTACTGGTACTCCACCTGTTCTATTTCCTGTATTGGGTAGTTGTGAGGCAGAGCGTGTATTGCAATTTTGTAGATAGGGAGTATATACCCAACCTTGAGCATTATTCGGTCCAGTTACTTGTGCCCATTGTCCATCATTAGACCTATTGATGACTGTTACGGAAGTACCGTTATTAAAAAAGGCAGTATTTCTACCTCCATTTGGCTGGTCTCGGAAATCTACACCTGCACGACTATCTGCTGGTGAAGACTGAAGCTGACAAACTTGTTGTTGAGCAAGTAATATTTCATTGCTCTGGTTAACCCATGGAGTCCACTGGTCTGCCATGGCAATAGTTGGTATTTGACTTCCTAATAAAGATAGAGAAGTAATTGTTAATATTCTTAGGTAATTTGGCTTTTGCTTGATGTTATTTTTCATAAATATTCTGACATTATTTTTAATCGCAAGTTTAACTACTAACTATGTAAGTCTATATTTCGGATGTTTTGATTATTCTTAATACTTTATTTAGATAAAAACATCCTTTTTAAAAGGTAATGTTATCTTGCTAACTTTTATATTTTAATATAAATAATTTTTTTTACAAGGGATATTTACTAAGTTAACAAAAATCCCTATTTGCGTCAATAAATCTATAAACTTGAAAACAGGAAGATAAGGAATTTAAGCCGAATCGAGTCTGATTTTTAGCGCAAAAAAAAATATTAGAGAATAAGTCTATTTAGCCACTAGGCTGAAAGTAAGCATTCAGCCGTCAGCTATCAGCTATCAGCTATCAGAAGAGTGCTTTTATCACTCACTAAAAGCAATATTTAATTAAGCTAGAAAAATCTGACTAAAAGTCAGTTCCAAAGTCTATATTCATTTAAAACTTGTCCTTAAGCACAAGGTATTATTGCTGAAGTCCGCAG
>NZ_JAAHHG010000076.1 GCF_010692555.1 Okeania sp. SIO3B5
CGGTTAATGCTTGCCCTTTGGTAATGCCAATTCCAAGACTCAGGGATAATCCAGATTATTACTCTCAAAAAAAAGATTTGGTCAATACCAAAGACAAGTTTCCTGAGTATAAGCTAATTCATTCTCAGGTTTTACAAGATTGCATAAAACGGGTAAAACTTGCTTTTGATAGATGGTTTAAAGCAGACAAGAGTGGACATAAATTAGGAAAACCAAGGTTTAAGAAAATAAGCCGTTATCGTAGTTTTACTTATCCTCAAATCAAACAAGACTGTATTGAAGGACGCAAGATCAACTTACCAAAAATTGGCAAGGTAAAGTTGATTCAGCATCGTCCAATACCAGAAGGTTTTATAATTAAAACAGTGACGATTAGTCGTAAAGCTGATGGTTATTATATTACTTTATCCCTAGAAGACAAATCAGTTCCAGCTTTAACAAATAAAGTTGAACCTACATTAAAAAACACTCTGGGAATTGATATGGGATTGAAAGAATTCTTAGTAACAAGTGAAGGAGAATCAGTCCCCATCCCTCAATACTATCGAAAATCTCAGAAGCGATTAAAGACTCTACAGAAACGTTTATCTCGAAAGAAAAAAGGAAGTAAAAGGAGGCTCAAAGCTGTCAAAGCTGTTGCCAAACAACATAAGAAAGTAGCCGATAAACGCAAAGACTTTCACTTCAAAACAGCCAATGAGTTGTTATCAAAGGCTGAAGTTATCGCCCATGAAAACTTAAACATTAAAGGGCTAGCAAAGACTCGTTTGAGTAAATCAATTAACGATGCTGGATGGGGACAATTCCTAACTATTTTAACTGTCAAAGCCGGAAATGCTGGACAGAAGACTATAGCAGTAAACCCCAAAAATACTAGCCAAGATTGCTCAAATTGTGGTGAAAAAGTCAAGAAAGAATTAAACATACGAACTCATTCTTGTCCACATTGCGGTATAGTAATAGACCGCGACTTAAATGCGGCCATAAATATCAAAAATAGGGCGGTAGGGCATTCCGTCTTTAAAGCTCGTGGAGCCCGACGGAATACCGGGGCTACGAAACGAGAAGCCCACACTATAGCGCCAGCTTAGTGTGGGAGTATGTCACTTATCAGAATTTTAGATATTGGTTTGGATAGAACTTGCTTTTACTGATTATTGCTGTTTAAAATTCAACTCAACAACCAAATTTTCATAACTTTTCTAACAGACGAACATACTCTTTAGCAGTCTCTCTCCAAGTCCAATGAGAAAGGCGTGTATCTATTTCTTCAGCAGATAACTTCTTCCGAGGATTGAGAATAAATTTTTCCATACAATTTGCTAAAGCATCCACATCACCAACAGGGAAAAAATCTACCATATCCCCACATTTATAAAGCTCTACCTGCTCCCGAAAAACTTCTAAATCTGACACAATAGCAGGTATTCCTCTAACAACTGCCTCCGATAAAGCCAAACCAAAACCTTCATATTTAGAAGGAAAAACCACACATGAACATTTCCGATACAATTTTTCCACATCCTCATCTGAACAATATCCTAACCCCTCAAAATATTCCTGCATTATATTCTGATTCTTCTGAGATATTTCCTGACATTGATTCAAATAATCAATATACTCTTGACTATTAGTTTGCTGAGATAAACTAATATTTCCAGCAATCAAATTATCCGTTTCTTTACCAATCAAAACTATTTTAAACTTCAGATTTTTTTGAGCAAGCTTAATACCAGCTTTTAACAGAGTTAAGTGGTCTTTGTAAACACCAAAAGAAGAAGGCAAATAAAATATTGGTAATTCATCATTAGATTCATGGGAATTTTCTGCTAAATCCAATAATCTTTGTGAAGCATTTGACTTAGTTGGAAAACCTGATATTGGTACAGCTTTTATTTTGCTACTAAATTCAGGAAAAACCGAGAGAATATCCTTTCGTGTTTTTTCAGAAATAGTAAAAACAACATTGACCTTTTTCAACCATTCCAATAAACTTAAATCGTATTCATTAACATAAGATTCTGGATAAGTTAGTGGTGAAAATCTCCAGAATACATCATAGGAAATCATTGCCAAAGGAATATCAAGATTAGGTGTATCTAATCGATTAGCTAAAAAGTACAAACAATGAGTAGCTTGATAACGACTAGCTAAATATTTGAGACTAAACTCACTCTGATATTTACGACGGAGACGCTTAAAAAATCTTTTAACTTTTTTCGCCTTAAAATTACCTGATAAAGATGAAAACTTATTAATTAAAGAAAGTATTCGAGACTGTAAAGATTTAGGAGGCAAGGCAAATGATTCATATTTGATTATTGGAGATTTCGGTAACTTTTCTTGAAAATGAGGAATATCTTTTTTTTGCAAAATTAATATTATTTCCTCTACTTCGTCAATTTCAATCCATTCTTCTACCGTTCCACAAATTACCCGTTCTACTCCACCTTTACGATAAAATTCAATAGGAAGTATAAGTTTCATAGTTGCTCCAAAATTTACTATTTTTTCTCTTTCTATAGCAATTTCCAAAAAGTGTGAGGTACAAAATTTTAGGTTTGAGGGAACAGCGGTGCGACCCCGCGTCGGCGTCAGACGCAAGCGGTCAGACCCCGCGACGACGCCAGCTCGCTTGCGGAATGCTGACTAAGAGAGGGAACGCGCACCAAGAGAGGGAACAGGGAATAAAAAGACAAGAATATAACTGCACCTCACGACCTTGGGAAACGCTATATCAATTATTAACTAAACTAATTATTGTTCATATATTGACTACTCCCCGGACTCAAGTCACGGGGATTCTAAGCAGATACTACGCAACAGGATAAATCCATGTTGCTTCGTTTCTTCTTAGCTGACCAAAGATAAACTCTCTGGGGGCAAGTCAAAGTGCCCCTACACAGTTGGCTTAAGTTTAACCCATGCTTTGCTGCTTACTTTTGTGATTATATTTGCAGCCCCATTACAGTCTGCATTAACACACCAATTATTACTACTTCTATACAAACCACGCTTGATTCTCTTTCCTGTTAGCGAAGCTTGTCTGAAGGACTTAGGTTTCCAATCATCGGGTTTTTCACCATAATTAGGCAGATCGTCACCATCTAAAAATGAAGCAATACTTGTATAACTTTCTTGGTGTTTCTATAAATATTATTCCATATTTATCGCACAACTGAGCTATTCTTTCTTTGAGTCTAGCTGTGGGAATTGGTACAAACTCTGAATTACTTTTTTTTCCTAATTTTATTTGATTTTTCTGACCTTGATTCCAACCAAAAACAATTGTACCTATATTATTTTTTAAACAATGATTAATTACTATTCTGGCTGCTTTATTTATACCCAAATCGGATTTGGCGGTTACGTTTTTCAGTAATAGAAGCTAGCCTATTTGACCAAAATCCAGTCGGTTGATTTTCCTTAATAGTTGATATCTGTTTGTGGTACCAACGATTCATTGATTTGAGATGTTTACCATCTATAACCCGTGCTAGTACCCACATTAGATACACAGGTCAACCAATTATTTACACCATGGTCTATTCCTAATACATTTTCTTGATTTAATTGAGGTTTAACTACTATTTCTTTTTCATAGACAAATTCCAAATAAAAACATCTGTTCCTCGGTAATATCCTCAGTTCTTTAATAGAAGCAAAGTTGAGATTACTCGGCATAGGAATATAAAAGCAATCTATACCAAACCAGCGCTTACAAGTATTACAAGCGTGGAACTCTAATTTGATTATCTTTAAGTTTTAATGCTTGCTTGGGGTAACTTACTGTAGCCATTCCCCCTTTTTTTCTGTAGTTAGGAATCCTTGGTCTGTTTGTGATTTTACCTTCACTATAGGCAATAATAAGACCATAATAAGACCTAAATGATTCAGCTACAGTTCTCAATATTTGTTGTGCTGAAGAGCGAATATAAAACTTTGTAATGATAGTTGTTTTTATAGACTTTTTCCAAGTCAAACTTGCCGAGAGTCTTGTGAGACTTAAAAAATAATTGCCTACCATAATATATTCCCATGTTAGTGAGCTTGTGAGACTGTTCACATAAGAATGTTAAGATAGCAATTAATTCGGGATTTTTACCTACTAAAACTTGCTGACAAGAGTACATTTGAAACGGTGGTTGGAAAATTTTGTGAGTAATAATAGCGCAAGACCACTTTAGTTGTCTAGTCTAAACGACTCGGTTGTTTTCATCCCCCGGTTAAAACATGGGGGCCTTCAACGTGGCTTTTTGGTCAAATAAAATACATCTCCTTAAAATCCGACTCCTCGCCTTTCATCCATCGCTTAAAAGACGATGGCTTTCATGCTCCCGTGTTATTTAGGTAAAAATATTTTTTACCTAATAATTATGATCTTACAGCAGAAGAAAGAAAGAATAAGGAATAGAAAGAAAAACCTGGGGTTGTCTGAATTTTCAGCTTTTGATATGTCCTAATTTTTCCTTTGACTGCTATATATGGTAGGAACTTAGAACTTTATTCCACAAGGTGGCACATCTTCACTTTACTCATTCGAGCAAAAAAAATTAACTGAATAATTAAACTTTCAAGCCACTCTTGGGCTGCGACACGAGCTGTACACTGACAAGGAGAAACAATGAAAAAAATCTTTTAATCAATCCTCTTCTTTGATGATTTTCAGAAAAAGTAATTATTAATTGTTGAATCCTAAAGTTTGAATAATCTCAAATAATTAGGGCTTGCTGATTAAATATCAAAGCATTTATAGACAAAGGTTTTAGAATTTTTAGGTTGAAAAAAGTGCGCTTGTTTCAGTCTAAAATGCTCAAAAAGTTAGAATTTTGGGAGGATTATGGCAGAAAAATCAAGGGACGATTCTTCTGACTACCTCTTCTGTAATTCCCATTCCTCCTGACTTCTGGATTCTGGATTCTGAATTCTGCCCTTACCAAAAAACTTTATTCAGCAAACCCTAATTAGCAAGTCATTTCAGTTATCAGTTATCAGTTATCAGTACCTCTGCAATAGGGAAGCTTGAAATACGGAATTCTCTTTTTTTTATCTTCTTAAAAGGGGGAGGCGCATACCCAGAATTTTTCGGTAAAATACTAAACTTTGCGTTCTGTAATTTTTACCACTATCTGACCGCTGAATCCTCTAATATTTACAAAGTAGACGTAGTTATTACTATTTTACTAAAAAAAGCTAGATATAGATATTTTTTAGCTAATTTTTAATACCAACTAAATATATAACCTAGTGCAGGATGGCAGAAATAACTGACCAGTTACAAAATCCTAAAACAATTACAAGGGTGCATTTCAATTTTAAATAAAGCCAAAAATTTATCGCTTTTAGGCAACAACTCATCTGGCAACAGGCAACAGGAAATAGATAGGAAAAAAGTATTTTTGCAAATATTGAGATACACCCAACTACAAATCAATACTTTTGACTTTTAACTTTTGACTTTTAACTTTTAACTTCCGCGCAGTGGCACTAAAGTTTATTTCAGTCATACTTAATCAATATTTTGCAACCACAATGGTGCTACCTGCTCCCAAATTTCATTCTTAACAGATTCTTGGATTTTTCCCCTCATATCTTCTAACTCTTGAGGATTTTTTAAAAGTTCAACCACTCTATAAGCTAAAGCTTCTTGAGTTTCCTTTACCAGGGGGTCACCATCCACTTTTATACAATAATCTTTTTCCATAATTGCTGCATAATTAGTAGTGACAGGAACACATCCTACCATCGCCGACTCCCGCAATGAAATACAGTCTATTTCTTCATAAGCACACCCATAATAATGAATAGCTGAAGTAGATTTTTCATACATTAATTGATTGTGACCCACAATACCATGTTCAATTACTCCTGGCTGCTCCATTAATTCCATCATTTTTTGTCTCCAAGGAATTAACTTTTCACTATAGTCACGCTTCGTCCACCCATAATAAATATGTAGTTCTGCCTCTGGAATTTCTCTTTTAATAATCGGCCATCCCCACATTAACATAAATTCTAAACCTCGATAATACCTCGAAGCATATACTAATTTATGCGATTGTTTTTGATTTTTACTAAGCTCTAAAACAGTAGAATCTGCACCATTATTAATAATTACAAACTTATCATCAGGTATGTCTGGTAAGAAATTACGCTGGTAATAACTTTTGACAAAAATTTTGTTATAGGGCTTCAAGTATATAGGATCGAATGTAATTATATCGTGCCAATCAAACCAGGTTCTTTTAGCCTTAGCATAAGTAGGTAACATCTTAGGATGTCGCCACATAATTAAAGTATTAAAAGTATCGTACCAGTTAATTTTGTCATAATTAACATACTTAACTCCTCCATAAATACCCTCTTTTTCTTCACAATTAGTAAAAATTGTAACATCATATCCTTGCTTAACCCATTCTCTAGTCAAAAAGAAAACTGCACTATCCGAACCACTAGCACCCTTAGTTTTAAGATCGGATTCTAGTACCAAAAAACGCTTTCCTAGATAATATACAATTGACTTTTCCGGCCATTTTTTAGCAGTTAGTTTTTTATTTAAGTCATTAGCAAAGGGGATTTGAGATTTAATCCACTTTTTTATAGGTGTTAACATAATATGCTCTAGTATCAACTTTGACATTATCCCGACGCTGCTCTAGGAGAAAGCGCGGGATTCCCTAGCATCACTGTTAGAGACTTTCTGTTTCTTAGCACCCGCCTTCCGGGATTTACTCCCCTCGGGTCTTACGGTCGCTCCACAGACTGACACTGCGAGTCCCGCAGCCTTCGAGCGTGGGCGTTCCCTCTCTTGGTCAGCATTCCGCAAGCTAGCTGGCGTCGTCGCGGGGTCTGACCGCTTGCGTCTATCGCCAACGCGGGTTCCCATCCGCAAAATATTTATACCTGCGTTAACATCCCGGTCATGGTGACTACCACATTCTGGACAATCCCATTTCCTGATATTTAGAGGCAATTTTTCTACTACATGACCACAACTAGAACAACGCTTAGAACTAGGAAAGTATCTATCAATTTTGATTAATTCCCGTCCATGCCATTCAGCTTTGTATTCTAATTGCCTGACTATTTCTCCCCAGTTAGCATCACTAATTGCCCTGGCTAATTTATGATTCTTGACCATATTTTTTACTGCTAAATCCTCAACCACAACAGTTTGATTTTCTCTGATTAGTTGAGTTGTCAGCTTATGGGTGTAGTCAAGTCTTGAATCTTTAATTTTGGCGTGAATACGAGCTACTTTAAGCCTGGCTTTTTGATAATTATTAGACTTTTTGTTGGTTTTTCTATCTAGGGATTTCTGAGCTAACCTTAATTTTTTGTGTAACTTCTGAAAATTTTTAGGATTAGTGAATTTTTCTCCATCACTGGTAGTTATTAAACTGGTAATTCCTAAGTCAATGCCTATCTGTTTATTAACTGGCTTGAGATTTAAATCTCTAGTATCATTAATTCTCAAAGATACAGACCATCTACCTGATGGGTCAAGCTTAACTGTAATCGTACTTGGTACACAACCTGGTGGTAATTGCCTACTCCATCTGATAGGTAATGGGTTACTACATTTAGCTAGGTAGACTTGACCATCTTTCCACTTGAAAGCAGACTTTGTAAACTCTGCACTACCACCATTTCGCTTTTTTTTAAAATTAGGATACTTAGCCTGTCCACTAAAAAAGTTGGTGAAAGCAGTTTGTAAATGTCTTAAGCCTTGCTGCAATGGTACACTGCTTACTTCTTTTAGAAAATCTAAACCTTCCTGCTTTTTCCATAAAGTAAGCATAACTGAGGTTTGGGTATATCCTACCCGTTCCTGTCTTTCATGCCAAGCTTGAGTTCTGGCAGCCAAAGCTTTGTTGTAGATGAGTCGTACACAACCTAAAGTTCTCCGCAACAGATTTTCTTGTTCTGGAGTTGGGTAAAACCTAAATTTGTAGGCTTTTTCAGCCATCGACTACTTACCAAAAATTTTTCACAGCCTAACACATTGTGTGTGAAACCGCAAGATTGATTGGTTTTCCCATGCAACGCTCCCGTGACCGGAGAGCGCGGGTCTTCAAGCAACCTTGAGATAAAATCACAATCTTTGAAGAGATATTGTGTCTTTTAGTTGAATGCTTAACGTTAATAATTGATGGCATCTGTAGATGTTTAGTGAAAAATAACAGAGGCTATCATCAATAGAAGAAATAATTTTTAGCTGTATGAATCGGAGGAGATGTATTGGAGACCGCCAGGAACCTCCATATACTAAACGTTTATCGTATCTAGTAGCGATCGCTCCATAGGGATTAGCAAAAAAATAATGTACCAATGTAGAGTTTTCTAGGTGGGCAAAATATTCTTTCAGAATTTTTAATTGAGTTTATCTGTTAGTTTTGCCTCACCTAATTTAGTTGGTAATTTATTTGAACGCAAGTCCCTTAAATCAAAGCCAATATTTGGAAATAAAATCATAGTGTCCAGCTTGCTCCGGTGGATACCATCCTTGCTCTATTTTTTCAATAATATTTGGCAAAGCTTTAATATATTCTGGACTTCGGTCTTTAGGATGAATTGTCCACGCCTTGGGGGAACTCATAGTTGCTCGTATATAGTCAGTTTTCTCTAACTGCATGGATACCATAACCTCCCAAGAATCCAACTTGCCTTTGCCAGTATAGTAATTTAAAAGGGTTTTTAAGTTTAGTGGGAGTTGATTAAGAGATTTTTTGTTATAAGAACGCCACAAAATAGGCAATGGCAGTAACTTGTCAAAGCGTTTACGGTTAATCAGATACACCCTACTGCTGAAAAATTTGAGTTTATAGAAGCCTTCTACTCCTGGTTTTAGGGAATTATCTTTTTGGTATATAGTACCATCTTCAGTTGGTGGACCTGTCAATGGTCTAATTGCCATTATCTCCGGATTTTCCTCCATTAACTTGATACCTTCATCTATCCAACTATAATCTGATTGTTGATGTAGAAGCATATCACTGTCATAGTGCAACATATAATCTCCTGGTACAGATTCTATGTGAGAAATTGACCCCAAGATCGGATAACCCTTATAGTTATGGGTGGGTTTAATCCGATGACCAAAATGCTTTTGGTACATTTGTTTTTGATAAGTTTGGTCATAGTTCATCTCCACAACTTTATCTACAATACCTTCACTTATCAGTTTCCTGCAGCAATCTCTAAGTTCACTTAGAGTACCAACACCAGGACGCATAACTTTATCTCCAGATAAAGGTGCTGTATCCATAAACAGCACTTTTTGAAGAAAATTAAAATTACTCATTTTAACTAGATGAGGAATTGTATGCATCATAAAAGGTATGTCTGTTCTTGCTACCAACATCGAGAATGAACAGGTGTTAGGTAGCCTTAATGATTCCTTACTACCACGTTCAATTACTCGTGGTTGCTCCATTAACTGCATAATTTTTCACCTCCAAGGTATTAGTTTTTTACTATTGATATTGATACCATACCAATATTTACTTAAGATACTAGCACAGATTATACTATTAATTAACGCGAAAATTACTTAGAAAATGTTAGCCATGATACCATTAATAGGTAGGCGTTAAAATTTGTCCCTATTTAACAAAATGTAAATAACCCCTCAGCTCAACTGTTTGAAGGGATTGAAGGAGCTGGAGGAGCGGGAGTGAGTTTACAATTATTGATATAGTTAAATATGGTTAAATATAGTTAAATAGTTAAACTTTTTCGTGCTTACCTAAATAACACGGGAGCATGAAAGCCATGGTCTTTTAAGCGATGGATGAAAGGTGAGGAGTCGGATTTTAATCCGATGTATTTTATTTTACCGAAGAACCACGTTGAAGGCCCCCGTGTTTTAACCGGGGGATGGAAACAACCGAGTCGTTTAGACTAGATAACTAAAAAGGTCAGAAAAATGTCATCAAATTAGGAAAGAAAAATAATTCAGCATTTGTACCAATACCGACAGCTAGATTCAAAGAAAGAATAGCTCAGTTGTGCGACGAATATGGAATAATATTGATAGAAACACCAAGAAAGTTATACAAGTATTGCTTCGTTTTTAGATGGTGACAATCTGCCTATTTATGGTGAAAAACTCGGTGCTGGTACTCGGAACCTGAGTCCGAGCAAGGAACCACCGACCCTACGGGCCAATGATTGATGATTGGAAACCGTGAGGAAAAAGAATAAAGCGATGCAGCGCCGCCAAAGGGGGTTTCCCCCATGAGCGACTGCATCAAGACAGGGTAGTTTGTATAAAGCACGTAATAATTGGTTAATTAATGCAGACTGTAACGGGGCTGGAAATATAATCACAAAAGTAAGCACCAAAGCTGTAGGGGCGATTCGCGAATCGCCCCTACTTAAGCCAACTGTGTAGGGGCACTGCGGAAATTGTCCCCAGAGAGTTTATATTTGGTCAGCGCTCGAAAAAACGAAGCAACAAGGATTTATCGGTGTTGCGTAGTATCTGCTTAGAATTCCCGTGACTGACCTGCGGGGAGTAGTCAACTACTTAATCGCTATTTAAGAATAGAATTTTAATTTTCCTACGGACTGCTGCGCAAACACAAGACTTATAGGGAAATGTTTAAGAGGAAATTATCCAAGGTACAGAGGTATACCTCATTTTTGATGATGCAGTAATTAAGAAAAAATATGCTAATAAAATTGAAAGCGTAGCTCTTCTGAAAGAGACACCTATGCAATAATCATATATTGGTAATAAACATATGTTAGAATCATATTACAAAATAGATGGATAAGTTCTGAGATATATTGTTTAGTTATCAATGTTTACTCCAAAATTATTAACATAGCATAGTCTGGATGTCAATAATTACTCTGAATTTTAATTTGAAGTAGTAGACAACAAGGAAAGAAATATTTGAGGTACTAACTATGTTAATAAATGTACTTTAGGAGAGTCTATATAGTTAAGAATTAATTGGCTCTGTAGATGTTTAGTTAAAAATAAAAGAGACTATCATCAATAGAATAAATAATTTTTAGCTGTATTAATCGGAGGAGATGTCTTGGCGATTTCCAGAAACCCCTAGATACTACTAATACTAAATATAATTCCGATTCGAGAAACCTTTATTGTTAACAGCACAAGGAAAATAAAAAAATATACTGGGAGTAATTAAACTGTGGCGTTTAAGAAACTACTCGATAGTTTTAATTCTAAATTAACTACTTTAAAACAAAGAATAAAACCTAAAGTATGGTCAGAAAACTCAATAGTTTACTACACTGGTCACACTTCTTATGAATGGTCTCCAGAAAGTTTAAAAACAGGATTAGGAGGTGCTGATGCTAGAATTGTTTTTCTAGGCAGAGAATGGGTAAAATTAGGTTATAAAGTTGCTGTCTATAATAACTGTGGTAATAAAGAAGGTGTCTATGATGGAGTAGAATATCATCATTATTCAAAATTTAATCCTTACGATAGTTTTGATACTCTAATTATGTGGCAATTTGCCTGGAGAATTAAGTTTCCCATTAAAGCTAAAAGAGTATGGCTAGATTTAGGATCGGTATTGCTGCCTAGAGAAGTAACTTATGAAAAATTAAAGCACTACGATAAAATTTTCTGCAAGAACAATTATCACCGTTCTTTACTTCCAGAAATACCTGACAATAAAATTGCTATTATCCCTAATGGAATAGAACCGTTTTTCTCCTCGCTCTATGAAAATTCTAAAGATCCTAACAAAATTATTTATGCTTCTAATTATATTAGAGGCTTAGAAAGAATGTTAGAGTTTGGCTGGCCGATTATTAAAAAAGAAATTCCATCAGCAGAGTTGAATATTTACTATGGTTGGAGTAGTAAAGTAGAGCTAGATTGGAAAGAAAAAATGTTAAAATTAATGGCACAACCAGGAGTAACTGAAGGAGGGAAAATAGGGCGAGAACAACTAATGCAAGAAAAATCAACTTCATCTATTCATTATTATGGTTGTACTTTTAAAGAATTAGATTGTAATACAGTCCGAGAATCTGCCCTAGTAGGAGCTGTACCAGTAACAACAGATTATGCTGGATTAATAGACAAAAATTATTGTGTTAAAGTCCCCGGTCATCCTTACGACAAAGAAACTCAAGAAGCGCTTGCTTATAAAATAGTAGAATTGCTCAGAAACCCAGAACAAATTCAAGAACTCCGAGAAAAAAATGTTGAGTTAGTCAAAGATGAAACCTGGGAAAATGTAGCTAAATTGTGGTTAGCTGAAATATCATAAGGAGGTATTTTAATTATGACCAAAAAATAAGGCATCAAGCCTCCCCTTCGATAGGGGATGAGAAAAATTAACTTTAATATTTCAAGTCTCTGGTTTCAAACAGAGGTACTGATAACTAATAACTAATAACTGATAACTGAAATGACAATGCCAAATTTTTTATTGATTGGTGCTGCTAAGTCAGGTACTTCTTCTCTTTATTATTATCTGAAGCAACATCCTCAAATTTATATGCCAGCTTCTAGAGACCAAAAAGAACCTGATTTTTTTACTTTAGAAGGAGAAAGTAAAGAACGTATCGGTCCGAATGGTATTCATTTTATGGGTAATGCAATTACAGATTTAGAAAGCTACCAAGAGTTGTTTGCTGAAGTGACAGATGAAATAGCAATTGGAGAAGCTTCTACTTCATATATATATAGTGAAAAGGCTCCACAACGAATACATAATTATATACCTAATGCTAAAATAATTGCTATTCTTAGAGACCCAGCAGAAAGAGCTTTTTCTCACTTTTTATTTTCTCTGAGTAATGGTAGAGAACCAGAACCTGATTTTAAGAAAACATTAGAACAAGAAGATTGGCGAGTAGAGAATAATTGGAGTTTCCAATGGCATCATAAACGTAGAGGTTTTTATTATCTCCAACTCAAGCGTTATTTCGATCTATTTCCTCCTAATCAAATTAAGGTTTGTCTGTATGAGGATATTAGAAAAGACCCTATTGCTTTAACTCAAGATATCTTTAAATTTTTAGGAGTAGATGATACTTTTGTTTTAAATGTGGCTAAAGTACATAATCCAACTAATGTAGCCAAAAATCAAACTCTTAATACTTTACTAAATCGTCCGAATCCAATTAAAGATAGTTTGAAATTATTTATGCCAATGGGAATTCGGAAAAAAATAGCAGGGGTTCTCAAAAAGAAGAATTTAGGTAAACCAAAATTATCTCCAAAAATCAGAAAGCAATTAATTGCCGAGTATCGGGAAGATATATTAAAACTTCAGGATTTAATCGGCAGAGATTTGTCAAAATGGTTAGAAGTTTAGTTCAACAATTAATAATTAATAATTACCTATTCTTTCTGAGAAGAGGATTGACTAAAAGGATTTTTTTTCTTTTTTATCAATGAATGGAGAGGCTTTATACCTTTATTTTTCGGTAAATAAAGATTAATTTTTTAATATATATAACCAAATAAAGTCTCAAAGCTTCCTACTTGTTAGAGGTAGTGATAACTGATAACTAATAACTGATAACTGAAATGACAGATTTACCCCCTATATATTTTTACCTTCCCCAAGAAAACTGGCGGAATGATATGCCAGATAAACCAGATGTTTATTGGGAAGAATTTGGTCATGGAATGTATGCCTGGACTCTACAAACTTATCTTTATTTAAAAGCAGATGGTTTTCTTTGTAGTTTAGTAGACACAATACCAAATGAAGGAATTGTTGTGGGGCATCGAGATTCTTTTCCTTATAAACTTAGACCTACTGCCAAGATATTAATGGTCTGTATTAAAGCAGATAGAAATCCCCATCCTTATGCTCAGTTACACATTGTCCAAAATCCTCAAGATGCCAAAAAATCAAAAAACAGTTATTACATGGCTCATTGGAGACAACCAGGATTAATTCCTCGTAGTTCTGAAAGAGGCGATCGCTTTGAGAATATTGGTTATTTTGGCATTAATTCTAATTTAGCACCAGAATTAAAAGCTGCTTCTTGGTCGAAACAATTAGAAGAGTTAGGGTTAAATTGGCAGATTATTCCCAGAAATCGTTGGTATGATTATAGTAATGTTGATGCTGTTGTAGCTGTTCGTAATTTTCAAGAGCAAGATTATACTGAAAAACCAGCTACTAAACTTTATAATGCTTGGCACGCTGGTGTACCTGCCATTTTAGGAAAAGAATCAGCTTTTCAGTCAGAACGGAAAAATGAGTTTGACTATTTTGAAGTTGCTTCTTTAGATGATGCTATTACTGTATTAAAGCGTCTTAAAGATAACCCTAAAATATCTCAAAAAGTTAGAGAAAATAGTCAAATTCGTGCCAAGGAAGTTAACCCTCAAAGTGTTTTAATGCAATGGCGTAGTTTTCTAACCAATATTGCTAGTATTGAGTACCAACGTTGGTCTACTTTATCGTCTTGGAAACAATCTTTTTATTTACAAAAATGTTTTTTGAATGTTAGAGTTAATGGATTAAAAAATCGTATTTCTGCTTTCCGATACTCTTGAAAAATTATATAATATATGAAAAAAGTAATCAAAGACGCTTTGTATTTTTCTCAGCATTTAAGTGATTATCGATTTATTTCTAGTCCATTTAGAAAACTTCCTGATTTTATCATTATTGGCGTGATGAAATCAGGAACAACATCTCTATATAACTATTTAATTCAGCACCCTCAAATCATGGCTGCTAAAAATAAGGAAGTTCATTTTTTTGATAAAAATTTTCACCAGGGTATTTATTGGTATAAAAGTCATTTTCCTTTATATTCAAATATAAAGTATGTGACTGGAGAAGGTAGTCCTTATTATATTTTTCATCCTCTAGTTGCTCAACGAATAGCTAAAACAATTCCTCAAGTTAAGCTAATAGTAGTTTTAAGAAATCCCGTAAATAGAGCATTCTCTCATTATCAAAGAAATGCAGCTAGAGGATTTGAAAATCTATCTTTTGAAGAAGCAATAGATCAAGAAGAAGAAAGATTAAAAGGTGAGAGAGAAAAGATACTAAACGATGAAAGATATAAAAGTCGTAAGCATATCTTTTATTCTTATTTATCCAGAGGTAGGTATGTGGAACAAATTCAAAATTGGCTCCATTATTTTCCTCAAAAACAATTCTTATTTATCAAAAGTGAAGATTTATTTATCAACACATCAGAAATTTATTCTCAAGTATTAGAATTTTTAGACTTACCACAATTCAAGCTTAACACTTATGAAGTTTATCTTACAGGAGAATATAAAAAATCCCGGAAAGACATGAATAGTGAAACGAGAATAAGATTATTAGAATACTTCGAGCCTTACAACCAAAAATTGTATGATTTTTTAGGAGATGATTACAACTGGAGTTAATAACTATTCTGTAGGCTTTTTAGTGCTGAATTAGAGATAGTCATCGGTTTTCTTGGCAATAAATATAGCTAGCTGAATTTTTAGATATATCTTAGATTTCTAATTATCATAATTATATCCTTGTAAAAAACTAACTTTGTTTATTTTTCTTTGAGTAAGTTCAATTAACTGCTCATTCCAGGGAGATTTATTACGGCTTTTATTAGGGGAATCAAATACAATACTTGAACAATCTTTCAAATAATTATCATCAACTTCTACTCCCAAAAATGATTGAGTTATTTCTTTTAGATTTTTTTTTGGTTCTGCTATTAAAGATTCTAATTTTAAAAGGAAAATTTGATCGCTATCAATTTTTTTGATAATAGATTCATTGGCATAGCAAAAATTAAAATAGTAATCTATACTCCACTCCAAACTTTTTGAAATACACTTTTTATAAATTGAACTGATGTTATCGAATGGATTTCTAACTACATGAATGATTTTAATCGGAACCTTAATTTGAGATTCTAAAGCAGATAAAATTTCAAAATTATCTTTTAATCTTTTTGTCGAACCACCGCCTCTTTTATCTCCAATAATTTTTAAGTTAGTAAATTTTCCATTGTATTGATTGGGAACTATATACTTAAACCTTCCTTTCGGTATTTCTGCTTCGGGAATTAAATTTTTCTCTTGATTGATGAAATACTGGGAGCTTTTCAAGAGTAAGTAGTAAATTTGCAGACCCCTAAAACCTGCTTCTATATATTTAAGAGCATCTAGTTCATTACCAAGAATAATATTCGGATGAGCATCAATCAAACCTCCTAATAAACTATGTCCACTACGAGGATAACCGATAAACATACAGTATTTTTCAACATTATGAAAAAGGTTACGATTAATCAAGCCTTCAGATAAAGAAGCGATCGCTAATTTACTAATTTTATAGCGTTCTAATAGTTGCTGATAACTTGTCTTAATCAAACGTTTCATCGATGATATACTCCTCTAATTAGGGCTTAATTATTTAGTATAGCTAAAATCAATAAATAGTTGTATTAAAGATTTAATTTTTTTAACAGTTCTTCAGCATCTACAATAAAACTAGGAGTATTTTTGCCACCTTTACTATCACAACACCAATGCTTATATGTATGATTTAAAGATTTTGCAAGGTAATAGTAGTGAGGAATAACATAAGAAGTAGAAAATATTTCTAAAACATTAATTTCAGAGGCAAAAATTAGATTAACTAATCCTGCTCCATGTACTCCTATGACGTAATCAGCATCATAAAAAAGTTCTATCTGTTCTGTAATTGATAGTTCCTCAAGAAAGTATTTTTTAAATCCATGAATTGCTAAACGATCTAGTATTTCATCTTCATTTAGGATATGGCGAGAACGGGAATTTTTTCTGGAGATAAAAATACGATTAACTTTATTTCTCTCTCGATTCGGTTTGATTTTATTCATGAAAAATTCTAGATACTCTGACGGTAGATAACCTGCATTATAACTTGTCAAGAGTTGGGGAAATATAAGTTTCTCTAAAAAATAAAAATTATTGGGTTTGACGATAAATACTTTAGCATTCTCTGGGAGTAATTTTTTCAGATAATAATCCTCTAGTTTTGTTAATTCGCTAGAAACTAATAGCTTAATTTCTGGAATTTTTTTATACTCATCTTGATGAAGGAGATAGAGTCGTGGGATATTATCTATGAGAGAATGATAGTAATTTTTATAAGATTTATATGTTCTAAAAATGCTATAAGTACCTAGCAATCTCTCAGGTTTCTTGAGATATAAACCTGATAAGCTGATTTTTTTTATATTTTTTAGTTGATTTTTATATATAAGAGAGTCGCCAATTAATTTACGCGATTTTGTAAAGAAAAGATTGTATCTAGAAGACAAATAAATTACTTTGGTAAGAGTAACACTGTAGATATTGGGAACAGAGTAATTTTCATCGATTAAGTGTTTTGAGTTAGACAGCAATGACATTTCTTTTATTTCAGGAGTAGCAGTAACTTGATCTGAAATAGGAGAGAGTTTCTGCAAATTTTGTGCTTTAGACAACTCATCAATTGAAATTGTTTTGATCAGTAATTTCCGCAAAGTTGTTTGGACTGAGTTTTTCCAATTTGTTAAATTTTGTAAAAAAAACATGAGTTATAGTTTGACTTGATGTTCGTTGAATATAGTAGTTACAATATACATTAAATATTGTATTGTATATTTGATTTTCTTTATATTTTTTTCTATGGTTTTTGAGTATAGCCTACTTCTGTTGAATCAGGTATAAATTTGGGAATTTTAGGTAATGGGCAATGAAAGAAATATCAAAATATTTCTTTGATATCAACGTTGGCATTTATACCTGCGCTTTCCTGTAAGGAAGCGTCGTATGGGAATGCCAACCCATGCTATAATAATATCACTTAATGTTAGTAATATAACTCAAAAACATTGATAGCTAGATACAAATATCGTATATATCCTAATCATATTCAAATAACTAAATTAAATCAGCTATTTGGTTGTTGTCGATATGTTTGGAACCAGTCATTGGCTTATTGTAATCAATTGTATGCTAACGGCGATAAAAAACCTACATATACCGATTTAATTAAACAATTCATAACTTATGATGCAACGCTCTGCGTTTAATGTCGGCAACAGTCGTTGACGGAGTTGTGCGCCAGCAAAACGCCAATTTATTCAGCATGAGTCCAACAAAATTAAAGATTAATCAAGAAAAAAATGATGAAAAATTACATCAAGAATGTAGTCAGAAACTTGGGTTATGAATTAATTCATACTCATAACTTAAAAAAACTTCAGACAAAGACTTTTCCGTATCATCTAAAATCCTTATTTCAAACTATTGATATTCAATGTGTATTGGATGTGGGTGCTAATACTGGTGGATACAGAAATTTTTTAAGAGAGGATGTAGGGTATCAAGGTTTAATTCTCTCCTTTGAACCTATAGCAAAACATGTGGAAATACTAAAACAATTGGCTGAAAAAGACTCTAAGTGGTTCATTTATGGTTTTGCTTTAGGAAATGAAGATAGTGACAAACAAATGAATTCTATGAAAAGAGGAAATTTTTCATCTTTTTTAGAGCCAGATCAAACAATTATTCCCATATCGAATAATGTTGTAGAAGAAAAAGAAATGGTTGCCATCAAGAAGCTTGATAGTATCATAGATATCCTCAAAGAAGAACATTTAATAAATAATATTTATCTCAAGATGGATACTCAAGGTTACGATCTTGAAGTAGTAAAAGGAGCTGAAAATACCCTCCCTCAAGTCTTAGCCCTTCAAACGGAAATGTCACTCAAGAACATATATCAAAATATGCCTAGTTTTATGGAATCTTATGAAGTATTGAGCCAAAAAGGATACGAAATAACCGGAATGTTTCCTATCTTTAGAGATTCTCTCTTGAGGATAGCTGAATTTGATTGTGTAATGATTAATGGAACTTTAGAAGTTAAAGAACAAAATCAACATTAGTCTCAATCTAAAGTGTTTGAAAAAATCAAAGCAATGATTATTATGAAACAGGAACATTATCTCGTTAACTTACTTATAGTAATCATTGTTTTACTGTCAGCCATCAGCCATCAGCCATCAGCTATCAGCTATTGATTATGAGGAAGAGGTAAAAGCAATTGAAAAATTGAGAGAGAATTAAAAGTTACTGCCAATATATGCTTATTCAACCTTAGAATAAATTATTAATTATTTGGACTCAGCGCTGACTTCTAAGAGCTGTTTGGGCTGTATTCCGTAGGAAATGCTTATGTTTTATTATTCTAACCATCTAGATAGATCGTGATTAATTAAAGCTTGAAGATTAAAAATATCCTCCTTATACTCTTCAATTAATTGAGTGCGGAGTTGGGCTGAAAAAGAAGGTTTGAAGGGTTCTTTTGCTTGAGTTATATTTTTTTTGTTTAAGTAACCAGTAATAGTTTGGCGTAGTTTAATAGGAAAAAATATTTTTAAAACAGACTTAATATAATTATCTTTGGTTAAAAAATTATGTAATCTAGTATTACGAGGTACACGTTTTAATTGTGAAATATTATATTTAGTAGAAAGGTCTGGTGTAAATTTATTATCTACTTTTAAAAAATCAAATATTTCTTGCAGAAGTTCTATAGGTTTATCTCTAAGATCGTCATACAAATAAACACGAATTTGTTCAGAAGAAAAAGCCTCAAAATAACGTTTCAAATGAAAATAATAAAAACCAATACCCTTATACTGCCAAACAGGATTCCAACCTTGACTTATGCGCTTATCTTCTTCAGGACTTACGCAAAGACACTATATGTAGCGTATGCCAAATAGAGCGATCGCTATAATTTTTGAAGCGATCGCCTAAACAACTAAAATATGATAACTTATACCAAGACACTATATATAGTTACTGGTAAACCGAGCGATCGCTATAATTTTTAGAGAGCAATCGCCAAGCATTTCTCTATTGATAAAAACTTAAATAGCCGTCATTTTAATTGCAGGATATTTGAGTTCAGATACTAGATATTTAGATAATAATTGATGTTTGAGTTGATAAATAGTTTTTCCTAGAATGTAAGCTATTTTTTTCAAATGATTCCAGACCAACATAGCGCAAGCAATATGATTTTTTTGAATTTTTGCGCCTACGACACTGACAAAATTCTATTCCTGTTAACTGCTTAATTCTGGTGTGAAATTCTTCAATTTTCCATCTTGTTTGCGACTCGAATTCTACATCATCTGTAGAAGATTGACTTAAATCATTAGTGACAATGTATTCTGTTCTAGACCGCAGAAATAGTAACCCAGAATAACTTGACTTTTTTATCTCTTGGAAAACCTTTAATTTTTATTGTTTTACCTGATATTATTTCTGATTCATTCCAGCTTAATTTAGCAATACTTTTGTATTTTTCTGCACCACCAGTGTCATCTACTAAACGATTAATTTTTAAAGGACAATAATAAATTTTTTCTAAGTTATCTATCAATCCCATTAATTTTTTTGTTGCATACCAACTATCCATCAATACAGTTTTAAATGATAATTTCTTCTGATTTACCACATTACATATCATGTCTTCAACATGGTCTAACTCACGTTTTTTTGTCACTATCTGGATCATAAATGCGATAATCTAGTATCCAAAATTGCTCAGTTTTGGGGTTAAAATAAATACAATTAACTATTCCTATTCCTCGAATTACTTGATGAACCGATACCACTATATTGTCGTCGCACAAGTTCAATTTTATTAGCATATTTTTTCTTAATTACTGTATCATCAAAAATCAGGTATGCTTCTGTATTTTGGACGATTTCTTTTTTGACATTTTGCCATAAATCTTGTGAATTTAAAGATTCTGTTCTTAAATAACGATTAATCGTATCATGGCTAATTTTTTCTAGGTGATTTGCTAAAGAGCGTGATGGTATAATTTGTATGAGAATTGAGCAAGTATTGACAATAATCAATATAGTTAAAATTCATTTTGTTAGCTCGCTCTTAACAGTAATATTATTCTACAATAATCAGGGTATTTGAGGAAAATTTATTTACAATTAGCCACATATCATAAAGCTAAAGTTAATTATATTAGCTTATATTTGGTATTAGTTCTAATAATGTTTTTGTTCAAGCGTTAGCGGAGCTTTGCGTCAGCAATCGCTCTATTTGGCATACGCTACATATAGTGTCTTTGCGTAAGTCCTGTTCTTCTTTAAGTGCATCAGCAAAGTCTAAAAAAACTTCAGTTCCATTTTTTCTATGTTGTAAATAATGAGAAAATGCTCTATCGGCAGGATTACGAAGAATAGCAATAATTTTAACATCGGGAACATATTTTTTAATTCTTTCTACTGCTTCGGGAATGTATATATAGGAAGTTGAAGCTTCCCCAATAGCAACTTCATCTTTTACTTCTTCAAAAAGTTTTTTATAATCCTCTATTTTAGTAACTTTTTTTCTGATAAAATTAGCGCGTGAGGGGTCATTAAATCCTTGAGTTCTACCTTCAAAAGAAAAAAAATGTGGTTCTTTTATTTCTGAAAGGTAAACTTGAGGGTGCTGTTTGAGGTATTCATATAAAGATGTAGTACCAGCTTTGGGCGCACCAATCATTAAAAAATTAGGCATACTCATAGAAATCAAGTTCCTCCTTAATTTTATTGGTTTTAATTTTATTGGTTATGGTAGCAAAATATCAAATAAATTATTGATTTTTAATAATCAAACTTAAACATTATATTGTCAACTTAATAAGAATAATTTTTTGACTATTCTAACCATGTAGATAGATCGCGGTTAATCAAAACTTGAAGATTTAAAATATCTTCCTTATATTCCTCTAGTAATTGTTGACGCACTTGAGGAAGCAAAGATGGTTTAAATGATTCACTAACCTGAACAGTATTTTTTTTATTTATATATCCTGTAATAATTTTGCGTAGTTCCATCGGAAACAAAACTTTGAAAAAAGATTTAATAGGATTCTCCTGAGTCAAAAAATTATGTAATTTAGTATTACGAGGCATCCGTTTTACTTGTGAAACATTATATTTTTGAGAAAAATTAGGTGTAAAATTACTATCGACATTTAAAAATTTAAAAATATCTTGCACAGTTTTTAGAGGTTCATCTCTAATATCTTCATATAAATAAATGCGAATTTGTTCGGCAGAAAAAGTGTCAAAATAACGTTTCAAATGAACAGAATAAAATCCAATTCCCTTATACTGCCAAAAAGGACTCCAACCTTGACTCAGACGTTTATCTTCTTGTTTAAGTGCATCAGCAAAATCTAAAAAAACTTCACCTCCATCTTCCCAATGTTGTAAATAATCAGAAAATGCTCGATCAGCAGGATGACGAAGAATAGCAATAATTTTGACATCGGGAATATATTTTTTAATTCTTTCTACTGCTTCAGGAATGTATAGATAGGATGTAGATGCTTCTCCAATTGCAAATTCATCATTTACTTCTTCAAAAAGTTTTTTATAATCCTCTATTTTAGTAATTCTTTTCTTCATAAAATTAGCTTGTGAAGGTCCATTAAATCCTTGAGTTCGACCTTCAAAAGAAAAGAAATGTGGTTCTTTTTTCTCTGGGAGAAAAATTTCAGGATGTTCTTTGAGGTACTGGTAAAGAGAAGTTGTTCCTGATTTAGGTGCGCCAATAATCAGAAAATTAGGCATAGTCATAAAATTAAGATTCCTATTTTAACTTTTCCAGCTTTTGTCTTTATTCGTAGTTATAGCAGAAGAAGGAAGGAAGGAAGAAAGAAAAAGGAAGAAGGAAAAATATTGTATTGTCTGAGTTTTAAGCTTTTAATCTGTCCGCACCCTTTCCTTAGACTGCTATATTCTAATCAAATGAAATTTAATATTTCCAAATCTGTCTTTATTTTGTTGATTTTTATAGTAAGCATCAAACTTTACCTGATAGAAAATTATAAATAATATCAAATATAGATAATTTTTGTCTTGATGTGATTATCTTTAATTCCATTCAAAAGGTTTATTAGTTTCTCCAGCAATACTCTCAAATACTTCCAGTTTTTCAGGTGACAACTCTCTCTGCCAACGTAAATCTAATTTAATAGTTATATCCATGTTTTTATAGTAATCACCATGAATTTTTTGTCGTTTTTCATTTTCTATTTCCTGCCCTCGATAGCGACGAATCAGAGAATAAGCACCCTCATTGCCAGAAATATCATAATGATCGTATTGCCAATACTCTATCATAGAAGGAACAAAATTTATATTCACAAAATTACAAATTTTTTCCACAGTTTGATGAGGATTACTCGCTAATTGTTCATAAGCAATTTCAATTCTTCTCTCTGGATTAAATTTTTCAAAAAAATCATTTCTGAGTTTTGTTTTTTCAACCCATTCCGTCGCCATCTTAGCCATATCTCTATGAGGATATTTTCTGAAATAAGAGTTAACAACAGCTCTACCATCACGAACTAAATGAATTAAATATGTTTCTACTCTTCCTGATGTAAATTCTTCAGCTTGAACTTTTTCTCCAATCCAAGGATAAGCTTTACTAGCATCAATAATAACCTTTTTATTCTCTAACTTGGAAAACATAAAAGAATAAGGATTGAAAATCTCGTCTTTCTTGAATATTTGTCTAATTTTTTTCTCAAACTTTAAAGGAATATACTTATTTAAACGAGTATTTCCTAGAACACTAGCCAACTCATATAGTCCTTTTTCTCCAAAAGTTTTTTCCCAAAATTCAGATGTCATATTCACACAATCAATGGGCTTTTGTTGACGATAACGATTGGGAAGACCGACTAATTCACCTGCGGAAAAACAGTCTGGATGACTTCCTAAAATTAGTGATAAAAGACTAGAGCCTGAATGCCCACTTGACATGATAAATATGACTTTTTTCTGCATAAATAATTATTCCTAATAAACACAAAAATAAATAACAATAGTTTGTGATGAGTGTTGAACTTGATATAATTAAAAACAGTGATTCAATTTAACTTCTATGACTAGCGGTATATACACTGTAGCAAATGATGTTGTCTTCGATCAACTGGTAGCTCTACTCAATAGTATTGAGGTAAATGTTGGTACTGATACTCCAGTTTGTGTTATTGCTTATGACGATCGCACGGAAAAAGTCCAAGCAGACATAGAAAAACGCAAAAATGTCCAGTTTTTAGACAATCCAGAAATATTTGCCCCCTGGGAAGAATTTTCTTACGAAGCTTGGAAAGGTAATCTAAATGCTTTGAGTATGTGGGCAGAAAAAGGAATTAAAGGAGTAAATCGAATTGGTATGAATCGTAGATATTGTGGCTTCGATCCTCAAGCTCCTTTTGAAAAGTTTATGTATTTTGATGCAGATATTCTAGTATTAAATTCTGTTGAATATATTTTTGACCAGTTAGATTCGGTATTTTCTGTTGTTCAGAAGCAATTTCATTGAAGCTAGATTTCATTGCCTCATCCCAATGTGGATACTTAGGAATTTTATGTTTACTTGTTCGTGTATTGTGAGGCTTATAATCACCTATTTTTTCTAAACAAGATAGAGTTTTTTCTTCTGAGAACCCAATGAAGTTAGAAATCTTAAAAAGGCCGGAGCGACCATCGTTTTGGTAGATAAATCCATCTTTCTTCTGCCATAACCACGCAATTTTTTCAAAACTACTCATTTGTTGCCATTTATTAGCATAAGGATCGTCATGAAACATATCTGCTCTCAACCTTAGAGTTGTTTTATCATCTTTTTCATACCATTTCCCACTCATGCCAGAACGAACATAGTCACGTCCATCCCTGACAATATGAACAATCTTAGCATCAGGAAAAACTTCTCTAAGAGGTTTGAGAAATGAAAATAGTCTATTGTTTGATTCAATATATATTTTTGCCTTTCGTCGTTTTACTTCACAGCACAATACACGACGTCCTTTTTCATTTTCTTGAACTGCTTGATGAGATGATATTATTCCTCTAGCATAATTAGTCCCAAGATTACAAAAATCAGGATTAGGTTCATGACAGGAAAATACTTCTGGAAAAAGTTTAAAAAATTCCCTCATAAATAAAGTGCCAGTACGCCCCGTAGAAACAATGAAGACTTTTTGAATATTCCTCCAATCTTGAGGTGGTAGTAAACCATATTTAGATAATTAGTTTGTCAATCTTATTTCTAATGCCTTGATGCCAATTATTTGTCATAACTATAAACCTTTATAATTTAAAATTAATACTAATCATACCAGTTCTCTGAACTTACTGTAGAGTTTCATAGAAAATTTTCCTATAGAATAACCCTTAACAAATTTATTATATCCTCGTTCTGAAATCTGTTTAATTCTTTCTTTGTCAGCCAAAAGATCGTCTAACTTATCAGTCATATTATCAAGATTGAAAGATACATAATCTTCCCCTTCAATTAAATCTGTATTAGGCAAAAACTTAACATCATCAATAGAGTCATGAGAAAACATCAAAGATTTAGCATTGAGAGTTTCTAAATGACGAAAGCTACCAGGTCCATGTCCGGGAGGACAGACAGAAACTAATACTCTTGCCATATAACTTTTGTAATTTGGATCGTTAGGTACATATTCAGTATTAATAGAATTACTGCCATGATAATCTTTAATCTTATCTAATATTGCTTGTCGAATTTGACGACGATAATTATCATTTTTACCTAAACTAACTCTGCAAGATATTTCTATATCCCTGTCAATAGATTTAGCAAATACTGGAAATGAACCAACATATTTATACACAGGAGACTTGGGAGATATTGTCATAGGATAAGTTGTTGATAAAATTACATTCAATTTAGACAATGAATCTTTATGGGGAGAATTTTTGATTCTCGGTAAAGTAGTTCCTTTTAATCTTTCAAAGCCATCTAAGCTTCCATTATCATAACCATCAAATAATATCTTAGTATTGGGAAAAGATTGAAATTTATCGTCAGTTTGCAGAATCGTTGGGAGAATTCTTTTAAACTTATTTGTTGATTCCCCTGGATGAGTTGCATATATTACTACATCATAGGAATCATGGGAAAAGTCTAGGTAATCAAGAACATTTATTTCTGTGTATTTAATTAAAAATCTTTTTCTTAAATAGTTTAAACAGTAAACTAAATAAGCAGTATTACAAGCCTTATAATCTCGAACTAATAAAACTTTCATAATTAATAGTTATTTCCGATAGTTAGCGTTGATTAAATTCCTGATATAATCAAAAATAGTGATTTAAATTAATTTTTATGACCAACGGTATATACACTGTAGCAAATGATGTAGTGTTCGATCAACTGGTAGCTCTACTCAATAGTATTGAGGTTAATGTTGGTACTGATACTCCAGTTTGTGTTATTGCTTATGACGATAATACTGCAAAAGTCCAAGCCGATATAGAAAAGCGAAATAATGTCCATTTTTTAGACAAACCAGAAATATTTGCCCCCTGGGAAGAATTTTCTTACGAAGCTTGGAAAGGTCATCCAAATGCTTTGAGTATGTGGGCAGAAAAAGGGATTAAAGGGGTAAATCGAATTGGCATGAATCGTAGATATTGTGGCTTCGATACTCAAGCTCCTTTTGAAAAGTTTATGTATTTTGATGCAGATATTCTGGTACTTAATTCTGTTGAATATATTTTTGAACAGTTGGATAAGGATGATTTTGTTGTCTATGATTTTCAGTATAAAGACCCTTCCCATATTTTTAATTTAGAGTCACCTAAACTGTTTGATGTTTTTCCAGAATCACGGATTAAATCTGAAATTTTTTGTGCGGGATTTTATGCAGGGAAAAGGGGTTTATTCTCGGAAACTCAAAGACAGTTTCTAGTAGAAAAGCTGAACACTGGAGAAGGAGAAATTTTATATACATCCGCTCCAAACCAATCTTTACTCAACTATATGAAAATGCGATTGGATATTCCTGTTTATAATTTTGGTCTTGATTTACCACCAGAAAAAAGAACAGGTTGTTCTGTAACATCTCCTCATTTTGAAGAAAGGGATAATGTACTATATGATAAAGGAGAAAGACTGACATATCTTCATTATATTGGAGTTTCTTCTAAAAGGTTTGCTAGGCTTTGTCAGGGAGAAAATTTAGATTTTCCTTATCGAGATATTTTTCTCCACTATCGTTATCTCCATGAACCAGATAAAAGACCAAAATTTACTGGCAAACCAGAACCTTATAATCCCCCAGTAAACATAATAACTAAAATCTTCAAAAAACTGGGTTTAAATAGTTAAATAAAAAAAGATAAAATAAATTTATATGGTAGATAGGAAATAGGGGAACGCTCAAACTATCCATTTGTGGAAAAATGTTCAATTTCTGATGATGATTTCTCGAAAATCACTAAAATTTACTGGTTAGTTAAAATTTGAGAATCTGCCAGTCAATATAATTCAGTAACATATGCCAAAAACAGGATTAAAATAACTAAGGAAAAAATATGAAAGATATTTATATTATTACTAACTACTGGGCAAACGCTCAAACTATCAATTTGTGGAAAACTGTTTAATTTCTGATGATGATTTCCCGAAAATTACTAAAACTTACTGGTTATTTAAAAGTTGAGAATCTGCCAGTCAATATAATGATTAAAATCCGCCAAAAATTGGAGAGAAATAACTAAGAAAAAAAAGATAAAACGCATTGATTTATATTGTCCTTAACTACTGGGCGATGGCTCAAATTATCCATTTGTGGAAAACCGTTCAATTTCTGATGATGATTTCCTGAAAATTACTAAAATTTACAGGGCAAATAGAATCCGATAATCCGCCAGTAAATGTAATGACTAAAATCTGCCAAAAACAGGATTAAAATAGCTAAGGAAAAAAGATAAAAGGCATTTATATTATTGCTAACTACAGGGCAAACGCTCAAACTATCAATTTGTGGAAAACTGTTCAATTTCTGATGATGATTTCCCGAAAAAACAACAAAATGTACAGTGAGACTAAAATTCTAGAATATAATCAGTAATATCTGCCAAAAACTAGGTAAAAAAAATCATAGAAGCAAGATGAAAAGAATTTTATGATGATTCTTTCCCAAAAAAAATCAAAATTTGCAGGAAAATCAAAATCTGAATAATTTTCTAGTAAGTAAGTAAGTAAATATAATGTAAGCATTTAGCCGTCAGCTATCAGCTATTGCTTTTAGTGAGTGATAAAAGCAACATTTAATTAAGCTAGAAAAATCTGGCATTAAGTTAGCTCCAAAGTCTATATTCATTTAAACCTCGTCCTTAAGCACAAGGTATTATTGCTGATAGCTGATGGCTAATAGCTGAATGCTTACAATATAATAACTAAAATCTGCCAAAAACTAGGTGGAAATAACTAAGGAAAAAATGATGAAAGGAATTTATATTGTCGCCAATGATAAAGTGCTTGATAATACGATCGCTCTGCTGAAAAGTATCCGATTATATGACACTGATACTCCAATTATTATGATTCCTTTTGATGAAAATTCTCAGCAGGTAGCAGAAATAGTTACGAGTAAATATGGTGTAGAAATTTATCCAGATTTAGAATTTGTAGATAATCTTTGCAATAATTTGTATAACATTTTTGGTCAAGGCTTTTTTAATACTCCTAACAAACAAAAAAAACAAGCTTGTTGGTTCGGACCGTTCGATGAATTTCTCTATATTGATGTTGATATTGTTGTCTTTGAAAAAATTGCTGATAATCTCAAATATCTGGAAGATTATGATTTTCTGTGTTGCGACTATCAATATTTAAGTGGGATAAAAAATGTCTTTACATCTAAAGTTCTAGAAAATCAAATCTTCACTGAAGAACAACTTAAAGATGTATTTAATAGTGGGTGGTGGGCGTCAAAGAAAAACCTATTTACAGAAAATGAATTATATGAAACCTTTGCCGAATGTGCTGCTAATACTGAGTATTTTGACTTTTCCGAAAAAACCACAGACCAGCCAATTTTTAACTATATAGTATTAAAACATATTTCTCGGCGGTTGAATCTAGTTAGACGGCCAGAAGGTAAAGGTCCCGGAAGTTGGGCAGGTAGTCCCCATTTTCAACAGGAAGGCGATCGCTTGATTGACCCTAAAGTAGGTAAGCCTGTACAATATTTACATTGGGCAGGTTTTCGGATTGAACCAGGATGCCCTTATTGGGATATTTGGGAGCATTATCGATATCTGGGCGAAGCGAAACCTACTTACTATCCTCAAAAAACTGAGGCTAAAAAAAGTTTAGGACAAAGATTTATTGATAAAGTCAAAAATGTAGTTCGGCAAATTAAGAAAAGTTAGGGTTATTTCAGTGATCAGTTAGCCTCCTAGGTAGGAGTTGCCTCTCTTATACCATTTCTCAAAAGTAATGCTACCTTTGGAAGGTGGTAAAAATAACTGGAAAAATCACAGAGGTTAGTTAACAATCAAATTAAGGCAATAAATAGTATTTATAAATAGAAAATCCAAGTATAGCAAAGTTTTTGAGAATTGGTATTAGAGGAGCTATCCTACAGAATGCTCCGCATTCATGTCGCGAAGCGAAATAGTACTTCCGACTCAGGGCGAAGGTTGAAATCTGAAATTTACTTTTTTATTTCCTTCAAAAGGGAAGCTTAAGACCTTATTTCTTGGTCATAAAGACAGAAGGTAAGCATTCAGCTATTAGCAGTCAGCTGTCAGCAATTAGTAATGAGTAATTAGGGTTTGCGCTCATAAGTCTTTTTGCGCTCGACAGGGAGTAGGGAGTAGGGAGTAGGGAGTAGCTAAGAGTCAAGATTTGGAGGGAGTTGTAGAGGAGGTAGTCGGAAAAATTATCCCTTGCTAACTCTGCCCCACTATACGCCAAAATACTCACTTTTTGAGCCTTATAAGGCGAAAATCAGGTACTTTTTCACGTTCTAAAAAGGCACTTACCAATATCAGTAAAGACTTTGATATTTAATCAGCAAACCCTAATTACTTCTAAGGTTTAGGAAGGGATTTTGCCAGTAACTTTTATTGTTTCTCAATTTTAAAGGTTGCTTTTATCTTCCTTAAAATTAATAGCTGATAACGCAGTTCCGACCA
>NZ_JAAHHG010000760.1 GCF_010692555.1 Okeania sp. SIO3B5
CATGTCCGGTTGAATAGTTAGACTTTGGCGGAAGGAAGGCAGGAGGCAGGAGGCAGGAGGCAGAAGGTTTTCTCAAGAGTGTCACCTTAATTTTATACACGCTCCGATGCTACCGGACATGATATTATATAGCATAAGGAAGAAGGAAGAAGGAAGAAGGAAAAAAGAAGAAGGAAGAATGAAAAAAGAAGAAGGAAGAAGGAAAAATCTGTTGTCTGAGTTTTACAGCAGTTTTCATTTCGGTAGACTACAGTAGGAGCATTAACAATAGTTATGCACCAGCAAATGGCCTCATGCTAACCTAGAGAGCTTCTCCGCTTTATATGTTGCGGAGCAAAACGCCCCTACAACCCACATTCCACACCACAAAATGTAGTATAAAAATAGAAGTCAAAAGTCAAAAGTCAAAAGTCAAAAATCAAAAGTAAATTATAGTGGTCAATAGGAGTCAAGGATTCAGTAAGTATTTATGCTTAATATTTCACTGAGAATTTGACTCTCGATTGAGGTAAATGAAGATAGTTTATATAGTATAAATACTTAAGTTTGCTACAGATTTTATACTAATTTTCATGTTATATCATGTTCGGATAATCAGTTATAAAAAAACTTTATCCCTTTTAACCCTTTCTTCCCTTCCGCCTCCTGCCTCCAGCATAGCTGCCTTCCTTCCTCCAAAGTGTAAGTATTCAACCGAACATGATATTACAACTTGAAGTGCGGAATGTGGGCTACAAGATTTTTGTTATTACCGAATAATTAAGGTTTAAAGCCTCTCCTTAATTATTAATTATTAATTATTAATTATTAATTATTAATTGTTGAACCTTTTTTTGCATTCTTCTCTAAAAACTCAATTATCTTGCCAGAAACATCTACTCCTGTAGCTGCTTCTATTCCTTCTAAACCCGGAGAAGAATTCACCTCCATCACTACTGGGCCATGGTTAGAGCGTAACAAATCTACTCCAGCAACTCTCAACCCCATTGCTTTAGCTGAACGCACAGCAGTTGAACGTTCTTCAGGAGTTAATTTAATTTTTTCTGCTTTACCACCCCGGTGCAAGTTTGAGCGAAACTCACCCTCAGCTCCTTGTCTTTTCATAGATGCTATTACTTTATCTCCTACTACAAAACATCGTAGATCTGCACCACCTGCTTCTTGAATAAATTCTTGAACTAAAATATTAGCATCCAAGCCACGAAAAGCTTCAATAACTGACTTAGCGGCTTGATAAGTTTCTGTTAAGACTACTCCTATTCCCTGAGTTCCTTCTAATAGTTTAATTACCAAAGGAGCACCTCCCACGGTATTAATTAAACCATCAATATCTTTAGTAGAATGAGCAAACCCAGTTACAGGTAATCCAATTCCTTCTCTAGCTAATAATTGCAAACAATGTAATTTATCACGAGACCGAGAAATGCCTTGAGAAGGATTTGGGGTAAAAACTCCCATCATTTCAAACTGTCTAACTACAGCCGTCCCATAAAATGTTTTAGAAGCACCAATACGAGGAATTATAGCATCAATTCCTGCCAAAGGTTCACCTTTATAAATAACTTGAGGTTTCATCGAAGTAATATTCATATAACAGCGCAAGTAATCAATAATTTGCACTTTGTGACCTTTTTTTTCTCCTGCTTCTAGCAATTTTCTAGTTGAATAAAGAGTTGGTTCAGTGGATAAAATAGCGATTTTCATTTTGTTTTTTTCTACCATTTTTGGCTCTTATTTTGTAAGCATTTCCTGCGGAATGCTGCGCTAATAGCTATTAGCTGTCAGCTAGCCTCCTGGGTGGGAACTGCGGACTTCAGCAACAAGACTCTCTCATATAGGACAGTGTTTAAATTAACAATTGACTTTAAGGGGAAGGGAACCAACTTTTGTAGTAAGACAATTAATAAAGCTTTTATCCTAATACCATTTTTCTGTAACAATCCACTTAATAATTCTTACCAAAACCTGAATTTTACCGAATAATTAATAATTCAATAATTCAATAATTCAGGTTTAAAGCCTCCCCTTTCAAGGGGAAAAAAGCGGTCGAGGGATGGCGAGGTTTCCTCGCCATATCCAATCGACCAAGAGAATAAATTTTCTCCTTTTATTCAATCCTATCCGTTTTAGGGAGAGGTAATTATCAATTATCCATTATCAATTATCCATTATTGAATAATAGCTGTTATCTTTTATTAAGCGCAACTTCATGGATAAATGATATAAATTAAAAGCAATAGCTGATAGCTGACGGCTGAATGCTTACCTTATTTTTGACTATTTTTTAATTGTTATCTAAATAAGATTTGCCTGGGTTAATCAAGAAAAAACCCCGCACTGCTTGTCGCCCCAATAACATTCTAAATCCCATTAATTTGCGATTAGTTAATGTTAATTCAACTGACCATTTTTTTTGCATTAAATTTACTTCTGTGAGAATAACAGGGCGTAATTCTGCTTGTCCGCTAGAACTACGAACATTACGTTCATCTATTAATTCTGCTTCAGCAATTACTGTTTGATTAGTATCTCGTTGTTGGGGATGAATTTTAAATTTCACTTTTGGTTTACCATCAATTTCAAAGGTTTCAATATCAAAAGCGTGTAAAGCAGAAGAACGGGCACCAGTATCGATTTTTGCCTTAATTCTAGTAATGCCAATTTCAGGTAATGCTATCCATTCCCGCCAGCCAATAATTGGTAATTCTTGATGTTTCATTTTTAGTTTTAGGGAGTAGGGAGTAGGGAGTAGGGGAGTGGGAGTAGGGGAGTAGGGGAGTAGGGGAGTAGGGGAGAATTTTTTTTGCCAACTATGCGCTAAAAATGCTAACTTTTTGAGCATGAAGAGCTGAAAACCATGTATAGCAATGTGCGCTGGCATATTTACAAATTACAAGAACTGTCCAATAGCTAAAAGTCTTATAATATCGGTTTTTTATTCCCCCTGTTGCCTGTTGCCTGCGCACAGCGCTATACTTTTTCAATACCTATTCAATACCTAAAAAGGCTAAAACCTTTATCTGGTAATTATTTGATATTTAATCAGCAAACCCTACTTAGGTAAAACTTCAGTTATTAAGTAATTAAATAGCAAAATATTGCAATCTATACTAATGAATAGAGTTGTAGTTTTTACTCATCACCCCATCACCCCATCACCCCATCACCCGTACTCCCCATTTCCAACTTTTAACTTTTGACTTTTGACTTTTGACTTCTATAAAAGGGGCGCTTAACAACAATAGCTGCATAATTTTTACCCCTAACTTCTACTTCTAATTTTTGCCCTATTTTAGCCAAATTTTTCGGTACATAAGCTAGAGCGATCGCTTTCCCTAAAGTAGGAGACTTAGTACCGCTAGTAACTTCCCCTACCACTTTGCCATCACTCACAACAGGATAACCATGACGAGCAATAGAGCGATCG
>NZ_JAAHHG010000761.1 GCF_010692555.1 Okeania sp. SIO3B5
TCTACATCTAATAAAGAGAAAGATTTAATAGCTAACCATAATGAATCTGTCACTAACACAAAATATTATGGAGACGGTTTTATGAATAATTTTGGTGGAGTCAAGCACGGACCAAATGCTTATAATTGTCAATATATTTATCCTGCTGTTTTAGCTGTAGTTAAGAACGATGTACAAGTAAATAAATTAGAGAATGGTGAAGGTAAAGGGTTTGAACTAAAAGATTTTAAAGTTCTTGATGAACCAACATAAATAATTTATTTACTTCTTAATTGCATATCTATAAATTAATAAATTAAGAAGACATTTAGAGTAAGGACGATGCATACAACGTCCCTATATTATGCTTAATACTAAGGTTAGTAGAAAGCGATCGCCCTCTATTCTATAGCTCTACGCGCAAGTCAGTCGGGCAATTTATTTCTTTTTGTAAAAAAGAGTCATAAAATCATACCGATTAACGTCTAGTATTTAGAAAGCAAAAAAAACAGTGGCAACCTAAAGTCCACCAAAAACACCATTATAATCTATGGGTGTATGAGTAGTTTTTTTGCTTTCTCTACAGAGATTTACCAAAATCGTTATCTATCTTTCAGTTTGCTTGCTTCTCTGTGAGATCTGAACTTTCCTATTTGCTCGAAGTTGCTGGGGCGACACGCCACAAATAAATAGAAACGGGGAATTTCAAATTGTAACAGTTATAGAAAAAAACCAATCGTTTATAAGGAACAGAAAACATGGTAATCAGTAAAGACAGAGCAAAATCCAAGTTTCCTCAATGGGCTGCCATCGATCCCAGCAGGGGTTCCATTTCAGAGTATATCAAGAAGTGCCGAAAGAAAGTTATTGTTCCGGCAGAAAATAAAAATTGTGGTCAAGGAAAAACGGCAGTCATTATTGGAGCTGGAGTTGCGGGTCTCACATCCGCTTACGAACTGCTAAATAATGAAGATATTAATTTAAGTCGTTGTGTCATTCTGGAAGCTAATGATCGCATTGGTGGGCGCTCCTTCACCGTTCGTCCCGGAAATGTTATTAAAGAGGATAAGTATGGCTTTCAGAAGTGCAAATTTGAGAGTGAACCCGGAGAACCCTATCCTCCCTACCTCAATGCCGGGCCTGGGCGAATTCCTTCCTCCCATAAGCTGCTTTTGGGCTACATGAAAAAGTTCGGGGTGCCAATGGAAGTCTATGTGATGGCGAGCGATTCCAACCTGACATACGTACAAAACCATTTTGGAAACCAATCAGTGCCCTACCGTCAGCCAGCTTATAATATGCAAGGCTGGGTGGCTCAAGAACTTTACCAACTTTTAAACCCTGATAATTTTTCCGATATGTCTCCTGGGGATATCGAAAAATTCAAGCAGTTTCTACAAGTGTTTGGAAATCTAAACGAAGAGGGTATGTATGAGGGTAGCGATCGCGCAGGTTACAATGTTTTACCAGGGGTTCAGCCAGGCGAAATTACAATTCCTCAATCTCTCCAAGAACTTTTGCGATCGCAGTTTTGGGACAAAACACGTTTCTATCAACCCATAGACTTTCTATGGCAGCCTACATTATTTCAACCTGTAGGAGGAATGGATAAAATTGTCTATGCCTTCAAGGAACAATTAGAACCTGACGCAAGGAGTGAGTTACAACTGAATGCTGTAGTCGAGCAGATTGAGTATAACAATGGAAAGTATTCCATCTCTTATAAACAAGAAGAAAGAACCTACACAATAGAAGCAGATTACTGCGTGAGCAATGTCCCCATGCCTCTACTTGAAGGGGTATTGCAGCAAAATCATTTTTCGCCGAGCTTTCAAGCCGCGTTAGATGCAGTTTACACAGCCCAAAAGGTAGGAGTAGAAGAGCAGGGTGGATACCGTCGCAGGTTTCTGGCAGACACAACGAAAGTTGGTTGGCAGGCAGAACGTCGTCTATGGCAAGAAGCAGAAGGTGCTGGTGATGTTCCTATTTATGGGGGTATCTCCTGGAGCAGCGATGAAATAGCTCAAATCTGGTATCCTTCCGAGGAATACCACGCAGAGTTAGGCGTGCTTACTGGAGCTTACAATTTTAGTGCTGTTGCCCAAAAATGGGGCGATCTGGAACCTGAGAAGCGCCTTGAATTAGCTAGGGAGGGAGCGCGAAACCTTGGAGGTAATGACTTCGCTGATGGGTTGAAGCATGGTTTGGCTATTGCCTGGCAAAATATACCTCACCAAAAAGGTGGATGGGCACAATGGAGTACCGTTGAGAATAAAGAAACTCACTTTAACACCTTGGTTAAGGGCGACCAAAATTTTTATATTGTTGGCGACCAGCTTTCTCACCTAACAGGTTGGCAAGAGGGTGCAGTTGCTTCAGCTCTAAATGCAGTCTGTCAGCTCTGCGATCCAATGTATAGCGTTCCTGATATTGACGTGCTTCCAGATACACGTTTGACTGTGGAAGGTGCATTTTGGGCTACTTTGCCTGCTTATGTCCGATAACTTTAGCCTAAGGGTTAACTTAACGGACGACAGTCAAAAATCAAATTGTTTTACATCAACACCTTTGAAAAACCTAGCCAATCGGCCGACATTTCTAAGGTTGTCTCTCAAAGGTTGCAGATTAAGTCTTAACTGACTACGTTGGCAGGTCACGACCACAATATGTGAACTCCAGCATATATGCTAGTCGCTCTAAATTAAGGACAGCGTTAAAGTGCGCCAATCGGAAGTAGGTTTTGTACCGATAGTGTTTAGAGCATGAAAAGCCTGGTCAACATAATCGAGGAACACTTTACTGAAAAGGACTAGACACCACAATGTCTAATACTAATTACGTTTTCGCGACTAGATACAAACAAAAAACCATTACAACCTTGCAAACCTTCTGTTGCTCGTAGGTTGTTAAATTCTGGTAAAGCTGCTGTCTGGCGACGCTTTCCATTTACTTTGACTCTCAAAAAAGCTGTTAAAGGTGTTTCTACAGCTTTAACTCTAAAAATTGACCCAGGCTCAAAATTTACAGGGATGGCTTTATTAGAAGGAAACAAAGTTATATGGATGCTCTTAATTCAACATCGAGGTTCATTAATTTCCGAAAAACTACAAAAGCGTTCTCACAGACGGAGAGCTAGAAGGACAAAAAACCTCAGATACCGTAAACCAGGTAACCCGAACAAAAAGAAGCCCACTGGTTGGTTAGCACCTTCTCTTATAGAACCCCTAAACGGATCTATTTAAAAATAGAGGAGGAGATGGGGAGATGGGGAGATGGGGAGATGGGGAGATGGGGAGATGGGGAGATGGGGAGATGGGGGGATGGGGGGATGGATGGGAGCATCAGCTTTGTCGTCTACCTTTGTGAAACCCCCTATAGAACCCATTTGAGATCTATATAATTGTGGTAGTTAAGTCTTTTCGCGCATCAATGAGT
>NZ_JAAHHG010000762.1 GCF_010692555.1 Okeania sp. SIO3B5
ATGGGGAGATGGGGAGATGGGGAGATGGGGAGATGGGGAGATGGGGAGATGGGGAGATGGGGAGATGGGGAGATGGGGAGATGGGGAGATGGGGAGATGAGGAGATGAGGAGTGTGGGAGATAAAGAATCTTTAAAATGTTAAATAAATTTTGTTATGGATACTTAACCCAATAAGTAGGTAGACACAAAAAAAACTAAGTATTTAACAAAAAGTAAAGTAGCTCTGAAACCTCTTCCCTTCTGCCTTCTGCCTTTATCTAACTAAAAATTTTAACGCCTACCTACTTAATTATCTACGCTTAAATAAAATATATTTTTTGCCTAAGTGTATTACTCGCCGTATTACTCATACTTATCAATAAAATAATAGTTGACGATGAGAGACGATAACATTAATATAATAATCAAAAGGCAATCTCTAAATCCTAGGTAAAAGCAATGCCAGAAGCAGAACTTCCTGGAAACCAACACTTACCAGAAACCAATAATCCAGTAAGTAATCAAAAACTGGGCCATGATGATAATATAGACCAAATCAAACCAGCTCTCGAACCAGAAATACACACATCTGTCCCAGAGGATGAAGATGATGAGTGGGAAACAGTTAATTTTCCTGATTTAATTAGTGTCGATTCAATTCCAGTAGTAGGAACATCTTCAGCAGAAGCTAACAATTTAGTACCAACCAATCAAAATCAACCTCCAATAAAGTCCCAGGAAATTTCAGATATTAAAGTAGGCCCAACAAAACATTCCATCGAAGAGCTAGAATCTACAAACATCATGGAAGCTCTACATGATTGTAACCGCGAACTGGTAAATCGAGTTACAGACCTAGAAATAACCTTAGAAGAATGTCAAGAAAATCTAGAAAATCAAGAAAAGTTGCTAGAAGAAAGGACTAAAGAATTAGCAGCAACTCAAAAACAGGTAACTCACCTATTCTATAAGTTAGAACTATGCAATCAAATTATTCAACGTCAGGAAGTTTTAGTAGAGTCTCTAACAGATAAGTGGGATGTGAGTCAGCAACAGCAAGCACAAATGGAAAGAGAATGTGCTTTAACTAAACAATCTTACAGCCAACAAGTTTATCATCTCAAAGAATTAGAACATAGTTGCAAAGAATTGCGGGCGAGACTATACCGCCAGCAGCAGCAAACTCTACAGTTTAAAGCAGCATTAGAAAGATGCTTAGAAATGCCAGGGAAAATGGATGCAGTAGATCTACCAATAGAAATATCTACGACAGAAGCATCTCCAGTAATAGCATCTGAGGATAGCTCTGTATCTGAACCTCAAAAACAAGAAAATCCTTTTGTAAACCTTAACACTACAAAGCTGCCCTTACTATACTCTGAACCAGTTAAACCTTGGTCTCCACAGCCTAAAAATAAACAACAAAAAGAAGTTATCATAAGCAAGAAGGAACAAGATATTGCCAAAATTAACCTTGGCAAGAAAATAGATTTACCACAAGCTTCAGCGGAACCCGAACAAGTAGAATTATCAGACCAAAATATTCCTCAAAACGAGTTGCCTCAAGATGTCAGTACAAATCAATTAAATCCTAGTTTACCTCCATTTAGTAGAGATGAAGATCCAAGTTATGAATTGATAGATGAAACATCATCAATAATGGAATTAGAAGAGATGGAGTCAGAAGAGTATGTAGTTATGGAGGAAAACTATTCAGATGAATATCAAAATCAATCTCAGGAAGTAGAAAAATTAGAAGAAAATAACATAATAGTAGAGGAATATCTAGAAGATGATACTTCTGAATATGAAGCAATAACGACAGTTAAAAGCGAACGTATATCGTGGAATATAGCTACAGGAAAGTGGAATGTTAGTGAGTATGAGTATAAAGAAGAGCCAGAAAAAGACATAGATACTGAAGACTTTTTTGAAGCATCAGAGGATGTGGAGCAAGATCTAGAACAGATAACTCCAGCAGTTAGTAAGCTGCATCTACCAACTTGGGAACCACTTGTATTTGAACCTGAAGTTGTTGAAGTTGAAGAAGAATATATTGAAGAAGAATATATGGTATCAGAAGTACCAGAAAAACAGCAACTGTCACTAGCGGCAATAGATTTACCAAGCTTTCCTAGAATTCCTATTGACGATCAACCATCGGCAGTGAATGAGTAAAATCAACATCTCCGAAAAATATGTGGTGATGATAGGGAACAGGGAAGAGGGAACAGGGAACAGTTTAGACCATCTACTAAGGCCAAATTTTCTGATAGTAAGGGGAAAAATATTAGCATTTTGAGACAAATTGAGCTAAAAACCTTGCATTCAGCAATATTTAGGGTTTGCTGAAAAAGTCTTATGGGTGAGGGTAGGAGACAGGAGACAACCCACCCCTAACCCCTCCCAGGAGGGGAAGACAGGAGACAGAATTTGAGAAGAAAATCATAACTGCCGTGATTGAGTAATCAATCAAACAAGTATTTATGCGTAAATTTTTTACTCGGAATTTGATCAACAAAAAAAGTAATTGAGATGATTTGCATAGTATAAATACCTACCAAAATACAAATTTATATACTGCTTTTAATGATACGCTCTTGAAGTGCGGAATGTGGGTTTTAACTTTTAACTTTTAACTTTTAACTTTTAACTTTTAACTTTTGACTTTTGACTTTTGACTTTTAACTTCCGCGTAGCGACACTATTTTTCCCAAGAGTTGATTTTAGCAAGTAAACTTGTTGCTTTTGCCATATCTAAGGGTTTAGAAAATAAATGACCCTGAGCATATTCACATTTTAACGCTTGTAGCTGAATAACTTGTTCTATAGTTTCTACTCCCTCAGCTACAACATTTATACCTAAATTGTGAGATAAAGTAATAATTGAACGGATAATTTCCGTAGGATCAATTGAACCCTCACTTACCATATTAGCAACGCCTATTCTGTTCACAAAAGAACGATCGATTTTCAAAGTATTCATCGGGAAACGGTGTAAATAACTTAAAGAAGAATATCCTGTACCAAAATCATCAATACATAACTCAATATTCCGCGCTCTTAACTGAGACATTTTTTCTGTAACAAATTCATAATTTTCTATTAAAACACTTTCAGTAATTTCCAGTTTTAAATGACTACCATCAAGCTGAGTTTCTAAGAGAATTTGGTCAATTTGTTCGATTAAATCTACTTGAGCAAATTGTTTCACAGACAGATTAACACTCATTTTTAAATGATAATTATGGGAAAATTCATTTTGCCATTGACGTAACTGCCGACAAGCTTCTCTCAATACCCACAAACCAAGAGGTATAATTAACCCTGTTTCCTCTGCCACAGGAATAAATTCAACAGGAGAAATTAAACCTAATTCTGGATGTTGCCAACGTACTAGGGCCTCAAAACCAATAATATTGTTTGTA
>NZ_JAAHHG010000763.1 GCF_010692555.1 Okeania sp. SIO3B5
CTCCCCATCTCTCCATCTCCCCATCTCCCCATCTCTCACTCTCCCCATCTCCCCATCTCCCCATCTCCCCATCCCCCCATCCCCCCACACTCTCTCTACCATTACTATGCACCACCACCAATTACTTTAATACTGCTTACTATTTGTAACATTCTTTTTTAAAACTGGTATAACAGATACCTCTGAAAAAGAGGGAGTAGGGAGTAGGGAGAAATAACTGATAATGTAAGCATTCAGCCGTCAGCTATCAGCTATCAGCTATTGTTTTTAGTTTACGATAAAAGCTTTATTAATTATCCTACTAGAAAAGTTTGCTCCCTTGCCCTTAAAATCTATATTAATTTAAACACTGTCTTTTAAGGAGAGAGTCTTGTTGCTGAGAGCTGAAAGCTAATAGCTGTTTGCGCAGCATTCCGCAGGAAATGCTTACCTGATAATTTCTGTGCGGTAATTGATTTTATTTTTGATTATAACCAGATGTTTAATACATACTGAATCACCTTTTTAATAATTATGAATCAGTTCGTCTTAATTATTCTGATGTTTACCGAATAATTTAGGTTTAAAGCCTCTCCTTTTAAGGGGATAATAAAGAAAAATTTTCATGATTAGTCAATCCTCTTCTTTTCAAGGAGAGATAATAATTAATTATTAATTATTAATTATTAATTATTAATTATTGAATTCTTCCCTTTTTTTAATCCTAAATCAACAGCAACTTTATGAGCGCAAGCGAAACCAGAAAAAGCCACAGCATTTAAACCTTGACCAGGAAATGTACTATCTCCAACACAATATAAACCAGGTATTGCAGTACGATTAAATGGCATTGCTAATAAACCTTTTAACTTACGACGAGGAATAGGTCCATAAGTACCATCTTCGCGATTTAAAAATCTTTGATGGGAACGAGATGTTCCTACTTCCATATAATCTAAACCAGCATCTAAACCAGGAAAAATCTTTTCTAATTTATCAATAATTCGCCCCGCAGCTTCTTCTTTTTTTGCTTCATATTCTTTGATACTTAATCCTTGCCAATCTTCTATATAACTAGGTGTAAAACTATGAACTATATGATAACCTTTTGGTGCTAAATCTGGGTCTAAAAGTGTAGGAATAGAGACAAAAATTGTACCTTCTGATTCCTCCATTTTCTCCCAATTTTCTAAGAGAATATGATGACATTCTGTACCTTCTGGAAATACAGAAGCTTCCACTCCTAAATGTAAACTTAAAAAACTTGGTGATTTTTGATAATTACTACGCCATTTTTTCTCACTTGACGGTATATTTTCTGCTGGAATTAATTTGCCAAAAGTATCCCATCTCGTTGCATTAGAAATAATCCGTTTACCTCGATAAACCTTTCCATTAGTTAACTTAACTCCTACCGCTTTTCCCTTTTCAATAATAATTTGTTGAACACGAGATTTATATCTAATTTCTCCCCCTGTTTTTTCTAAACCTTCTACCAGTATTTGAGAAATTTTACCCACACCACCTTTAGGGTAATTAATACCACCATAATGCCGATCAGAAAACACCATTCCAGCATTAATCATTGGTGTTAAATCTGCTGGCACTACTGACCAACAATAACATTCAATATCAATAAATTTTAATAATTTTTTATCGCTAATATATCGACGTGCAACATCACCTACATTTTGAGGTAAATACTTCAATAAACCCAGACAAGAACCAGGATGTTGAAAAAATGATTTGGAGAGATATTTTAACTCTTCTAGAGATAATAACTCCATAGAATTGAGATAATTAAAAACTGTCCAACATTCATCATAAAATTGACGAATTCCTTTTTTTTCATGGGGAAATATTTGAGTTAATTCTTCGATAAACTTTTCATATTTTTGGTGAACTTTTAACTCTAAATTATCTGGTAGATGATAATGTATTTGTACCGGATCAGGAATTGTTTCTATGCTAACATTTACCGCATCTAAAGCACGAGTCAGTAAATTTGTTGTACCCTTCTTACCAAAACCAAATATCATTGATGCACCAACATCAAATGTGTATCCTTCACTTTCAAAATAACCGGAGCTACCACCAGGAATAGTATAACTTTCTAATACTATAACTTTGCCTCCTTTGGCTGCAAGTTGAGTAGCTGTAACTAAACCACCAATACCAGAACCAATGACTATTGCATCATATTCAAGTATTGGAGGAAATTTCTCAGTTAATGACTGAGATGCAGGAGAAATTGTCATAGTAAAACCTTTCTTTGTCAAAATTTGCTAGATTTTAGTGTAGCGCTTTTGATGTTAATAGTGTTTGATTTGAATTAATCAAATTTATAGCAATATGATTTGAGTTGTGAGATATTGAAAACTTTTATGGAATAGGGAATAGAGAACAGAGAAGAAGAAAAAAACGTATCACATGAATATAGTAATTGCTATATTCTATACTTTTAAGGAATATCTCAATTTTCACAACTAAATTCCTGATTGCTATAGTAGATAGGGTTTGCGCTCAAAAGTCTTTTTCGCTTGGCAGGGAGTAGGGAGTAGGGAGTAGGGAGTAGTGAATACTCAAGAGGAATCAGGAGTTGTAGAGGACGTACAAAGGAAAAATTATCCCAAAATTGTTCTGCCTATATACTTACGCCAATACTCACTTTTTGAGCTTACTTAGGCAAAACAGGGGTACTTTTTCACTACTCAAAAAGGCCAAAACCAATATAAGTCAATGCTTTTAGATTTAATCAGCAAACCCTAGATATATATAGCAATTCTCAAACTGCTAAGATACACAAGTTATAGAACCAGAAAGGTGAGATTGAAATATTTATTCAACATTTAGAGGAGAAAATTTTTATTCAAGCAGACACGGTATTACAAAATATTTTGATAGCAGCAGCACGAAATTTATGTCGTCTTCATAATTAGTTGAATCATGTTCCTCTTGTTTTGCTATTACTTGAAGTTACGCTTGATTTTTCTTTCAACAACATTTCCCAGAGATTGCTATTTTTGGGGTGATGGGGTAATGGGGTGATGGGGTGATGGGGTGAGTGCGATCGCACAGCGGAATGGACATTCAGCAGCTCGTGGCATCAGTAGTCTTCTAAATTATTGTATGTGACGTTCTCCTACATCAAATCTCGCGATTATGATGTAGGCTTCCCCACCTTACGGATAGGGCTTTCTGTTTCACAGGGAGTGCAACCACTTAACCCTCCGCAGACAGAGACGATAAGACCCACCGCCTTTTTGTACTGAACAATTCTGTACTCATCCAGGACCCTCAAGAGTTTTACCTTTTCACGGGCTGACTAGAACTTCTGAATTGAACCCCATACTCTATGTTGTTTTCTATGTACTGTTATCAGGTGCGTATTACCGCTAC
>NZ_JAAHHG010000764.1 GCF_010692555.1 Okeania sp. SIO3B5
CATTGGTTATAAGTGTTCCGGAACAGTATTTGTCTTAAATATTTTTGTCTGATTAAAGTTTTGAAAATTTTTCCTCCTAATAATAAGCTATGAGTATTTGAGCAATTGAGAATTTGAGCTTTTTAATTAATGAAGCAAGCATTGGTTATAAGTGTTCCGGAACAGTATTTGTCTTAAATATTTTTGTCTGATTAAAGTTTTGAAAATTTTTCCTCCTAATCATCAGCTATGAGTATTTGATAATTTGAGAATTTGAGCTTTTTAATAAATGAAGCAACCATTGGTTATAAGTGTTCCGGAACAGTATTTGTCTTAAATATTTTTGTCTGATTAAAGTTTTGAAAATTTTTCCTCCCAATAATACCAATTTGATAAATGTTTGCTACATTTTTTTGAGCGGGGGAGCGGTAATAATTAATAATTAATAATTAATAATTAATAATTAATAATTAATAATGGCTTTGTTGAATTAGCGTGTTAATTACTTGATAATTGAAATTTCACTTAAGTTAAGTATTCTTTTTTCACGGTTGGTATAATATGATTCTGAATATAAACAATTAAGGTGGTAGTGCATTGTAATTATATTTGTTACGAGACACGGTAGTGGGAGCATCTTACCTAAATAACACGGGAGCATGAAAGCCATCGTCTTTTAAGCGATGGATGAAAGGCGAGGAGTCGGATTTTAATCTTCGGTATTTTATTTGACCAAAAAGCCACATTGAAGGCCCCCGTTTTTGAACCGGGGATGAAAACAACCGAGTTGTTTATACTAGACAACTAAAGTGGTCCTATGCTATTATTACTCAGGGGTAAGCCATCCAACCCTCGTTTCAAATGTACTGTTGTCAGCAAGTTTTAGTAGGTAAAAATCCCGAATTAATTGCTATTTTAACATTCTTGTGCGAACAGTCTCACAAGCTCACTAACATGGGAATATATTATGCCAGACAATTATATTTTAAGTCTCAAAAAGCCATTGGCAAGTATGACTTAGAAAAGGTATACAAAAAGAACAATCACTATAAAGTTCTACATTCGCTCTTCAGCACAACAAATATTGAGAACTGTAGCGGAATCATTTAGGTCTTATTATGGTCTAATAAAAGCCTACAGTGAAGGAAAAATCTCAGACAGACCAAGGATTCCTAACTACAGAAAAAAAGGGGGAATGGCTACAGTTAGTTACCCGGCTCAAGCATTAAAACTTAAAGATAATCAAATTAGAGTGCCACTAGGTAATACCTGTAAACGCTGGTTTGGTCTAGATAGCTTTTTAATTCCAATGCCGAGTATAAGAGAATTTTCATCTCTGAAAGAACTGAGAATATTACCGAGGAACAGATGTTTTTATTTGGAATTTGTCTATGAAAAAGAAATAGTAGTTAAACCTCAATTAAATCAAGAAAATGTATTAGGAATTGATCATGGTGTAAATAATTTGCTGACCTGTGTATCGAATGTGGGTACTAGCTTGATAGTAGATGGGAAACATCTCAAATCAATGAATCGTTGGTACAATAAACAGGTATCAACTATCAAAGAAAATAAACCTTTAGGATTTTGGTCAAATAAACTAGCTGCCATTACAGAAAAACGTAACCGCCAAATGCGTGACGGTATTAATAAAGCAGCTAGAATAGTCATTAATCATTGTTTAAAAAATTCTATTGGTACAATTGTATTTGGTTGGAATAAAGGTCAGAAAAATCAAATCAAATTAGGCAAAAAAAGTAATTCAGAATTTGTACCAATTCCCACAGCTAGACTGAAAGAAAGAATAGCTCATTTATGCTCTGAATATGGGATTCTATTTATAGAAACAGAAAGATTGTTATACAAGTATTGCTTCATTTTTAGATGGTGACTATCTGCCTAATTATGGTGAGAAACCCAATGATTGGAAACCATCAGGAAAAAGAATAAAGCGTGGTTTGTATAGAAGTAGTAATAATTGGTTAATTAATGCAGACTGTAACGGGGCTGCAAATATAATTGCAAAAGTAAGCAGAAAGCTAAGTTTAGACTTAAGCCGACTGTGTAGGGGCACTTTGACTTGTCCCCAAAGAATATATCTTTGGTCAGCTAAGAAAAAACGAAGCAACACGGATTTATCCTGTTGCGTAGTATCAACTTAGAATCCCCGTGACTGACCTCCGGGGAGTAGTCAATCCCGTATTCCCTTGCTCCCGTATTCGCGGGCAGGATGGCCACACTTTTTCCTTTTTTTCCTTCTGCCTTCTTCCTTCTTCCCTATTCCTTCTTCCTTCTTCAAATATGCAAAATAATTTCCCCCTTTCACCAAAACAGCAAAACCTACCTAACCAAAGATGGCTAATATATCCAGAACAACCAGAAATAACTAAACAACTAGCCAAAACTCTAGAAATATCACCCCTAATTGCCCAGACATTAATTAACCGGGATATTTCTACTATAGAACAAGCACAAGCATTTTTAGATCCTGAGTCAATAAAACTACCTCTACCAATAGAAGAATTTCCCGACTTAGATATTAGTCTCAATTTATTACAAACTACAATTTCTCAAGAACAAAAAATTGCTATTTGTGGTGACTATGATGCAGATGGCATGACTAGCACTGCTTTATTGTTGCGCGCTCTCAAACATCTAGGGGCAAAAGTTGACTATGCTATTCCTAGTCGAATGCAGGAAGGTTACGGCATTAACCAACGTATTGTTGAGGAATTTCATCAGGAAGGAGTAAGTCTCATTCTCACTGTAGATAATGGTATCGCTGCCTATGAACCTATTGCTAGGGCAAGGGAATTAGGTGTAAATGTAATTATCACGGATCACCACGATATTCCACCGAAACTACCACCAGCTCATGCTATCCTTAACCCCAAACTTATTTCGGAAACTTCTCCTTATCGGAGTGTGGCAGGAGTGGGAGTTGCTTATGTTTTGGCAGTATCTCTAGCGCAACGTTTGGGAAAAACTCAAGGTTTAATTAAGCCACTTTTAGAATTATTTACCCTGGGTACTATTGCTGACTTGGCACCCTTAACTGGGGTAAACCGTCGCTTGGTGAAACGGGGGTTACAATATTTGCCTCACTCTCAGTTACCAGGAGTGCAAGCATTAATTCAAGTATCTGGTGTTCAAGCGAAGGAAGAAGGAAGAGGGAAGAAGGAAGAAGGAAGAGGGAAGAGGGAAGAGGGAACTTATGAAGAAGGAAGAGGGAAGAAAGAAGATGGAACTCATAAAGAAGGAAGAGGGAAGAGGGAAGAGGGAAATCAAAAATCTCTTAAACCTGATGATATTGGTTTTCGCCTTGGCCCCCGCATCAATGCAGTGGGACGTATTGCCGATCCACAAATTGTGAA
>NZ_JAAHHG010000765.1 GCF_010692555.1 Okeania sp. SIO3B5
TGAATATCTACAGGAAATTTAAGTTTTTTTCTTGCTCTTAGGTATTCCTGACTGTTCCCTGTTCCCAGTTAAGTGTTCCCTGTTCCCTACCCTTGCTATACAATACCGATGCTACCGGACATGATATTACTTATACAAAATTAAATTATAGGGATTTCACTTTGTCAAAAAAAACATTTCAATCAAAACATCCTTTTTTACGTTTGCTCAACTATGGAAGTAGTTATAGTATTCAAATTTGGCAAGCTGCTATCTGTTCGATTTTAAATAAAATTTTCGATCTGGCACCTCCAGTTTTAATTGGGGCAGCAGTTGATGTTGTGGTGAAACAAGAAGATTCTCTGATTGCTCAATGGGGAATTCAGGATATTTTTGGACAGCTTCTAATTTTAACATTTCTGAGTTTAATTGTTTGGGGACTAGAATCAATTTTTCAATATGCTTATGAGCTACTTTGGCGCAGTTTGGCTCAGAATATTCAGCACGATTTACGCATTGAAACTTATAGTCATTTACAAGATTTAGAATTAGCCTATTTTGAAGAACGTAGTACGGGCGGTTTAATGGCAATTTTAAATGATGATATTAATCAGTTAGAAAGATTCTTGGATGTAGGAGCAAATGAAATAATTCAAGTGTCAGTAACAGTCATAATTATTGGCGGTGCTTTTTTTGTTTTAGCTCCTAGTGTGGCTTGGTGGGCAGTTTTACCAATGCCTTTTATTATTGGGGGTTCAATTGTGTTTCAAAAATTTTTAGTGCCTCGTTATGCTGAAGTTCGAGAAAGGGTAAGCTTATTAAGCGGGCAATTATCTAATAATCTTTCAGGAATTACTACTATCAAAAGTTTCACAGCAGAAGCTTATGAAGTAGGAAGAATTAGTCGAGAAAGTGAAGCTTATAAAATCAGTAATAGACAAGCGATCGCTTTTTCTGCTGCTTTTGTTCCTTTGATTAGAATTATTATTTTTATTGGTTTTACTGCAACTTTATTATTAGGTGGCTTAGAGGTAGTTGCGGGTAGATTGGCTGTAGGTACTTACAGTGTTATGGTATTTTTAACTCAACGATTATTATGGCCTTTAACTCGCTTAGGACAAACTCTTGATTTATATCAACGAAGTATGGCTTCTACTAATCGGGTGATGAATTTATTAGATACTCCGATTACTATTTCTCCGGGAAATATTGCTTTGCCTGTTGAGTCAGTTAAGGGAGAATTAGAGTTAGAAAATGTCACCTTTGCCTATGGGAAAAATTCACCTGTTGTGAAAAATCTTTCTCTCAAAATTCCTGCTGGTAAAACTATTGGAATTGTCGGTTCGACAGGTTCGGGAAAAAGCACGATAGTAAAGTTATTACTGCGGTTTTATGAAGTACAATCAGGTAGAATTGCTCTCGATGGAATGGAAATAAATCAGATTAATTTACAAGATTTACGGCGAGCAATAGGTTTAGTTAGTCAGGATGTATTTTTGTTTCATGGAACTGTGGCTGAAAATATTAATTATGGTTCTTTTGATGCAACTTTGCCAGAGATTATTGCAGCGGCTAAAATTGCTGAGGCGGATGATTTTATTAATAAATTACCTCGAGGTTACGATACTATTGTTGGTGAAAGAGGACAGAAATTATCAGGGGGTCAAAGACAACGAATTGCTATTGCTAGGGCGGTGTTAAAAAATCCTCCTATTTTGATACTTGATGAAGCAACTTCAGCAGTGGATAATGAAACTGAAGCAGCTATTCAAAAATCTTTAGAAAAAATCACTCAAAATCGTACAACTATTGCTATTGCTCACCGTCTTTCAACTATCAGAAATGCCGATTGTATTTATGTTATGGAATATGGCAAAATAGTTGAGTTTGGTCGCCATGAAGAGTTATTAGAAAGTGCGGGAATTTATGCTAGTTTATGGAGAGTACAATCTGGTTTAAGTTCAATAATTAATTGAAAAAAGGGAGTAGGGAACACAATTAATAATTAATAATTAATAATTAATAATGTAACTATTCAGGTGTTGGGGTTGACAAATAATCATGTCTATGAATTTATCACTTTCCAGAAACCTTTTAGTCTTATTTATAGACTATTTAGTATTCTTAGATACAGTTTTCAGTTTTGAAACACTGAGTATGCACAAAATCAAGAATAATGCAACCCCAAGACCTGAATGCTTACTTAATAATTAATAATTATTAATTATTAATTATTAATTATTAATTATTACCTCTTCTTTAAGATACAGCAGATTCTACTTTAATGAGGTACACCCGTCGTGGGCAAAATGACCGCACTTGCATTCATTTAATTGTTAATCTTTGTACGATAATTGATTTGATTTTTTATTCTATTTAATCTCCCCTACTCCCCCATTCCCCTCTTCCCCTCCTGGGAGGGCAGGGCTGTTTCAAAGTATTGTAGATTAACGATTTAAGGAGAACGGGAGATGAGGGGATAGTTAAACAGTAAAATTTGCCAAAATTTGCCGATTTTGAGCGCCAATAAGCGTCTTTAAGCTCTGAGAGGATATTTGGTTTAATGCCGCTTAAAAGCCTCCATCCCCGTGTCTCCGTGTCTCCGCGTCCCCGTGTCTATTGAGAATGAAACAGCCCTGCTCCTGGGAGGGGGAGGGGCTAGGGGTGGGTCCCCCACTCTCAACTATATAATAAGTATTCAACCGGATTTGATATGAAAAGTTACAAGCTAGATTAAAGAATGAATATTGGATAAAAATATAGGAGTTAATTAAAACGATGGTGTCACAATTAATAATTGAATATCCCGATCATTTTCCTTATGCAATAAGTCAAACCCCTGAAGCTTTTGAACGAGAGGCAAAATGGGCAATGGCAGTCAAATTATATGAAATGAAACGCATTTCGTCAGGAATGGCTGCTAATTTATTGGGAGTGGAAAGAGTTACATTTTTATTAAAATTAAATGACTATGGAGTAGCAATGATTGATTTAACTGAAAGTGAAATATTATCGGATTTAGCTAATGCTTAAACCTGCCAAAATTGTAATTAATACTTCTCCTATAATTGCCTTGATCGCTGGTAATGGTGACTTAGAAATATTGCAGTCACTTTATACGGATGTTTTTGTTCCTTTTGAAGTATGTCAAGAAATTATTAGAGGAGGAAAAACAGGTTTTGGTGTTGCTGAATTTCAATCAGCGAATTGGTTGAAAAAGGAATCATCTCCTTTGACAATTAGCCCTTTCTTACTTAATTCTTTAGTAAGCATTCAGCTATTAGCAGTCAGCTATTAGCAGTCTTGTTGCTGATAGCTGACTGCTAATAGCTGAATGCTTACTAAAGAATTAAGTAAGAAAGGGCTAATTAGA
>NZ_JAAHHG010000766.1 GCF_010692555.1 Okeania sp. SIO3B5
TTACCGAAAAATTGCGGTTGAAAGCCTCCTCTTTTAAGAGGATAAAAAGAAAAATTTTCCTTTGAGTCAATCCTCTTCTTTTAAAGGAGAGGTAATTCTAAATTCTAAATTCTAAATTCTAAATTCTAAATTCTTGAAATTTTATTAAAATCGATTTAACCATTCTTTCAAACGTTCAGCTACTTGAGGACGACGTAATTTCCGCATGGCCTTAGCTTGAATTTGCCTTACCCGCTCCCTGGATAGATTAATCATGCGACTCACTTCATCTAAAGTATGAGGTTCTCCTGTGAGTAAACCATATCGGAGAGTGATGACATCTTGTTCGCGATCGCTTAATACATGATTTAAGACTTCCAAGATATCCTGGCGCATCATCATATCATTCATCTGCGCTTCGGGAGTGCTACTTTCATTATCTTCTAGGAAGTCTAGTAGTTCACTATTTTCGTCAGTACCTAAACGATGGTTGAGAGAAAGGGTTTTCCGGCGAATTTGTTGGAGGTTACGCAGTTGTTGGTGAGAAATTTCTAGTGCTTGAGCAATTTCGGCATCACTGGGGATACGATTTAGCTTCCGTCGTAAGTCGCGGTAGACTCGTTTAAGTTTGTTAATCTGTTCTACTACATGAACTGGTAAACGAATAGTACGTCCTTGATTAGCAATAGTACGAGTTATTCCTTGACGAATCCACCAATAGGCATAGGTGGAGAATTTGTAACCTTTCTCTGGGTCAAATTTTTCTGTGGCACGGTTTAGTCCTAATGCTCCTTCTTGAATCAAGTCTAGAAAGGGTACTCCTCGGTTGAGATAGCGTTTGGCAATGGAAACTACTAGACGGAGGTTGGAGCTAATCATTCGCCGTTTGGCGGCACGACACTTATGTAAGCGATGAGATAGTTGTACTTCTGTTAAACCTGCTGCTCCTGCTATTTCAGCTTTTGTAGGCTTTCGCCCTAAGTTATTTGCTAGTTTTTCTGGCAGTTGTTCAAAGATAACTAACTCTTGGATCAACCTGGCTAATTCTACTTCTTCTTTTTGGCTGAGAAGAGGATAGCGAGACATTTGCTTAAATAATGCTCCTACTGCATCATCTATATCTTGTGAATTTTCTGATAATGGGAGAGTTACAGCCTGTATATTCATACTAGAGTCCTCTTGATATTGATCTTCTTCATGTAGTGATTCGGCAATCATCAAACTCATTTGTTGCATTTGAGCTGCCATTTCTGAGTTATTAGTGGGAGTTGGATCTTCGACTTTATGCTTACCTGAATTCTCTGTAAGTAGAATGTTCATGGTTTTTTCCTAATTATATAGTTTTTTGCCTGTAAATGGTTGATGAAGCGTAGAGGAAGTGTAAAATTACACTATAATTCCTTAATTATTACACTATGATTCCTTAATTATTACTTAACAATAAACTCAATATAAAAGTCTTTTGTCAGATATTATTTTTTACCATATTTCATACTTTTTGTCAATAAATAGCTAAGAGCGATCGCAAATCTTTATGAGACCAGACTTCCTGAGATTTATAGTAGGGAACAGTGGGAAAAACATTTTCCCTGGTTAGAATCGTCATCCGCACAAGTCTTAACCTACCTATCTATTGCTATATCTACAAGAGTTTATATACCTAATAATTAGTTAACATTAAGTTATCTGTTTCTGTACTGATAACAATATACATTTCAAAGCTTTAGTCTATAATTAGCTGTATTAATCAATACAAAGCAGCTAGTTTATTTCCCATCTTATTTAATAATAATTAAAATAACTCTAATTCTAATAAATTTGTAACAAGGTTGACTGCCTCTTCAAATTATCTGTGCTGTATTTATTCAATTAAATAAGGCTTGCGTATGGAAAGTCTTTTTGCTGGGGTAGGAGACAGGAGACAAGAGACAGGAGACAGGAGAAATGGGAATTTAGGGGAAGTTAGAAGCTAAGTTTTGTCCCTTAATTTTTCTGCCCAACTATGCGCCTAAAATACTAACTTTTTGAGCGTGAAGAGCTGAAAACCAGGTACTTTTTAAAGGCCACAAAAAGGCTAAAATCTTTATATGTTAATGCTTTTAGATTTAATCAGCAAACCCTAAATAGAAAGCAATGCGATCGCAATTAGATTAAATAATTAGTAGAGAGCGATCGCGAATCTTGTGTAATTTCTAAATTATAATGACGAAAATATGTTGTAGGTGCTTCAACAATTAATAATTAATAATTAATAATTAATAATTTGGAGTAGTCGTGGAAAAAAAAATTGAGAGCATGGGTACAGTTATTATTGGAGGTGTTAGTCGTGCTGGCAAGTCTCGACTTGCTAATCTCGTTTTTCAGCAAACCCGATGTACTGTTGTGCATTTAAACTCATTTTTACAGCGGTTTTCATTTCAGTAGACCACAGTAGGGACGTTGCATGCAACGTCCCTACAGGGTTTTGGTTATGACGATGTGGTTCATCAAGAGCGAAAAGCGCTGTAAATGCTGTTCGCAATAATTATCAAAATAACATGAGTCTAAAACCCCGCCTTTTAAGGCGCAATATTTTTGGAGAATTGCTCAAATCCCCGTTACAAAAATAACTTCTGACTTCTGACTTCTGATATCATGTCCGGATAATCAGTGATAAAAAAATCTTTTCCCTTCTAACTTTTTCTTTCCTCCTGCCTCCTGCCTTCTGCCTTACCTTCTCCAAAGTATAAGTATTCAACCGGACATGATATGACTTCTGACTTCGTTAACCTGCTCCCATACTTACTCTTAGAGAAAAGGAGATATTTAAAGATTATTGTGATACGGTATTGGTGAGTGCAAATGATTTCGTGGCTCACCCGTTTCAATGCGTACTTGCTGTGAAAGTTGATGTTCCGCCCATCAATCATGGGTTAGGATACCCTCAAGGACTTTCCTCCACTGAAAAAGTTGAGTCCTCCGGATACGATGTAGTTTAATAAAACTAGCAACTCGCCTTCAATGACTCCAATCATGTTTTTCGTGTTATACCAAGCGTGATAAATGTTTGTTACAAATGGTAGGGATGTTGCATGCAACGTCCGTACAAAAGAAGGAAGAAGGAAGAAGGAAGAAGGGATAAATATTTAGGGCTTGCTGAAAAAGTCTTATGGGTGAAGTTAGGAGACAGGAGACAACCCACCCCTAACCCCTCCCAGGAGGGGGATAGGAGAAATGGGAATTTGGAGGAGGTAGGAGCGGGCGTTTTTTCCCAAGATTGTTCTGCCCAACTCTTGAGCAAAATCCTGAATTTTTGAACCATTACCACCTAAAACCTCGCACTTTTTCCAGATCTAAAATTGCTCAAACCAATATCAGTCAATAAGCGCGATA
>NZ_JAAHHG010000767.1 GCF_010692555.1 Okeania sp. SIO3B5
ATTTTAGTTGTGAGATATTGAAGATTTTTAGGCAACAGGCAACAGGGAAGAAGAAAAAAAACGGTAAACATTCAGCCATCAGCTATCAGCTATTTCTTTTAGTAGGCGATCAAAGTTTTATTAATTGAGAAAGGCTTTGTTGCATGAAAGTATATAGCTGTCGCACTTGCTCCACATATGTATTTCATAGCGCGCTGAAACTGCTGTAACTATTGGACAATAGATAAATAGGGCTTGCTGATTAAATATCAAAGCATTGACATATAAAAGTTTCAGCCTGATTAGGTTGAAAAAAGTGCCCCTGTTTTCGGTCAAGATAGCTCAAAAAATTAGCATTTTGTGCAAGAGTTGGGCAGAAAAATTCAGGGACAATTCTTCCAACTACATCCTCTATAATTCCCCGTTTCTCCTGTCTCCTGTCTCCTGTCTCCTGTCTCCTACCCCTACTAAAAGACTTTTGAGCGCAAACCCTAAATAGAACATCAATGTTTGACATAGAAACGGCTAAAACTCTTAGCTGTAAAAGCTTTGAGGCTTAATCAGCAGAGCAATAACTATTGGACAATAGATCAATAGAACATCAATACTATAGAAAGAGAGCGTACGCGAATCAGCAGAGCAATAACTATTGGACAATAGATCAATAGAACATCAATACTATAGAAAGAGAGCGTACGCGAATCAGCAGAGCAATAACTATTGGACAATAGATCGATAGAACATCAATACTATAGAAAGAGAGCGATATAGCTGCGGAATGGATGTTAAGAACGCTACTTTCATGCAACAAAGCCATTGAGAAACGAAAAATCTGACTACAAAAGTCAGCTCCAAAGTCTATATTCATTAAAACCCCCTTATGAGAGTTGACAGCTAATAGCTGTTTGCGCAGCAGTCCGCAGGAAATACTTACGTTGTCAGAGCAAAGCAATTTTTGTTGGGTGATTATTTCCTAAATAACTCTTATAAATAAAAAAAAGCGGCAGTAATACCACCGCATTAAATATTTAAACCAAAATTTATGTTACCACAAAATAACTTGCATTCGGATACTCGTAAGCGAATTGACAAAATGATTCGGCCTGAATTTCGGCCTTTCTTTACTTGGTTAATAGGAAAACCCTGTTTTGGAGAAACTCCACAACGGAAAACTGTGGCTGAAGACTTAGGATCTACATTCTTTATGCTAATCTTTGGTCTTGTTGTTGGCTATTTCGCATTTACAGGAGACTGCGTTAATTTAACTGCTGTTCCTATTAGCTGGGTTTACGTATTGTCATCAACCCGTAAACTACGTCTAACTATTCAACACGCTTGCAGTCATAATGCTGTATTTTCTCATCGCTTCTGGAATAAAGCTCTGGGAGAATTTATTTCCATTCTGACTCTCACTTTGCCCTTCAGAGAATACCAGAAAAATCATACAAAAGTTCACCATTCCCACCATCTCCTGACTCCCGGTGATGAAACTTACAACTTTCTCTTCCTTAATGCTGGTTTTCGCCCAGGAATGAAAGTAGATGAGGCATGGAAGCATCTCATTAAAACCGCTTTTTCACCCACCTTTCATTGCCGTCAACTTTACTCAAGGATAAAATCAGCTTTTTGTTCCCCTTATCCCACTCATAACTTAATTTCGTTAGCTTTTTGGTTATCGATCTTATGTGGAGTGGGGATAACTCATTCTTGGCAAATGTTTTTCTGGATATGGGTTTTACCTCTGAGTGCCTTTTTTGAAGTGAGTAGTTTATTACGCCAATGTGTAGAACATAAGTTCGGAAATAGCCCACAAGAAATGACTTCTGCCATTTTCTGTGGCGAAGAACCCCCTGTCTTTAACCATTCTGATTCAATTTGGGTAAAGGTTTTGGGGGTAACTCGTTGGTGGATGAGAATGTTTTTCTATCATCTCCCTGTACGCCTTTTGATTCTTACAGGAGACAGTCCAGTTCACGACTATCATCATAAACGGCCAGGCAATGATTGGGTTAACGCCCACATAGATAGACAAGCAGAAGTAGAAACAGGAATTTCTTATACACACTCTTGGGGGTTATTGGAAGCGATCGATAAAACTTTTGATTCTCTTAGCACAATATCCCCAGACTATAGCGCTACGGGCAAGTTAGAAGTCAAAAATCAACGGAATAGTTCCTGTTGCTAATAACCTTTGATAATATTGAGTTTTCGTGGCGTGCAGATTATAAACTAATTCCTGGAGTGGAATAGACATCTGGTGATAATAAAAAATCAAATCAATTATCCCACTCTTATTCATCAATTATTTCTCCCTACTCCCTAACCTCAGCACTAATTCCAAAAGTGATAAAAGTCACAAGACGTTGTACAAGATCGTCAATTTCCTCACTAGAACTTTTTTCACTCAGGGGTTCTAATGGCTCAAATTGATTGAGAACTCGGATCAACATCGCTATCACAAGATCGAGTTTCCATTCTAATTCCATTGGAGATTGATTTGGAAGCACTTTCTGCATCATATCTAGAAATCTTTGGTGAGTTCTACTAAATTCTGCTTCCGCTAGTCTCTGAATTGGATAGGGTTCCGTGCGACAACGGCCCATAAATTTGGCATGAATTAGACATTCCTCTGAGCTATCCTGAGTCATTTGTAGCGGTGGGGTAATTACAGCTGCTACAATTTCTGCCACTGAAGGGAGGTCTTCAGATTCTTCCAGAATTGCCAGTTGTCGTAGTTGTTCTTCAACAATAGGTTGTGCTACCCGTTGAACTGTGGCGATAAATAATTCTTCTTTTGAACCAAAATGATAATGGACGGCAGCCAAATTCACATCTGCCTCTCGAATTATGGCCCTTAGAGAAGTTCCAGCAAAGCCCAGAGAAGCAAAAAGTTTCTCAGCAGCATTGAGAATTTGCTCTTTTGTGTCAATAGTTGAATTCTTGTTCATTCAGTCGTATGTATGATTTGCTCAATATTCTAGTTTAACACCGATATAGCGCTGTGCGCAGGCAACAATTAATAATTAGGGTTTGCTGAAAAAATTGGTTGTGGGGGTAGGACACGGGGACGGGTCGCTCGGGGTTAAGCGGAGATAGGTGGAACAGGAAAAGGTTTCGGTCATTTTATGTGAAGAAATTTTCTTGAATTTCAGCATAAAGTTTCAGTAAATTGATGCCAATAAGAGCAAATAACTAGGAGATAAACTGAATTCTCCGCAAAAAGTATCTTGCCACTCTCATCTTGTACCATAATTGCCCGTTGTTCTAGCAGCTCTAATTCCTCAACGCTTAGATTAATTTCGTTGGCAATATTTAGAGCTTTTTCTATTGCC
>NZ_JAAHHG010000768.1 GCF_010692555.1 Okeania sp. SIO3B5
ACTATACAAATCATCTCAATTACTTTTTTCGTCGATCAAATTCTGAGTAAGAAATTTACGCATAAATACTTACTCGATCGTGTACTCGATCGCGGCAGCTATGATTTTCTTCTCAAATTCTGTCTCCTGTCTCCTGTCTCCTGACTCCTCCTTCTATACTACATTTTGTGGTGCGGAATGTGGGATATAAAGTTTATATAAAGTTGTCTAAAAAATCATATAAACTTTATATAAAGTTTTGGGGTTGTATTTTTTTTTCGGTGCAAGTATCTTGGTAATAATACCAATTTGATAAATGTTTGCTACAAATAGCCAGGGTATTTCTTAGAATCCAGCAATTCTGCAATCCAGAATTCAGAATTGATAAATTTAATACCATTTTTGATAATGAGCTATTTAAACCCATAGAAGGATTGGATTATATCAGTGGTTTAACTAAAGTTCAGATGATAAAATTGGCAGAAGTAGAGAAAATTAAATTAGGATTTTTTGATGAGATAAATCTGGTTGAATTTGAAAGTTCCGATTACCCTAACGAGAGATTAGTGGCTTGTCGAAATTCCTTAATAGCTGAAAAAAATCACCAAAGAAGAGAGGAGTTATTACAAAAAGTAGAATCAGAATTCAAGTTGATTATTGAAGCTACTAAAAGAGAAAAAAAACCATTGAAAGGCGCAGATAAAATCGCCTTAAGAGTAGGGAAGGTTTTCAATAAATATAAAATCAACAAATACTATAATTTAGACATTACAGAATCGAGATTTTCTTATGAAAGAAAACCAGAGGTAATTGCTCAAGAAGTAGCTTTAGATGGGGTTTATATTCTCAGAATTTCTGTAGATAAAACTGTGATGAATAAGCTGGAAGTTGTCAAAGCTTATAAAAGCTTATCTGCTGTAGAATCAGCCTTCCGTTGTGATAAATCTATTGATTTAAAAGTCCGTCCAATTTATCATGATAAAGGAGATAGAGTCAGAGCTCATATTTTCTTATGTATGTTAGCTGATTATGTTGAATGGCATTTGAAACAACAACTAGCTCCCCTATTATTTGAGGATGAAGAAGTTGATGATAATTGGGAAAATGTAATCACAGCTCATGGCAGTGATTCTGCGGTTGATAAAGATAGAAAGAAACGGAACCAAGAACAGTTTCGGGTTCACAGTTTCCGCAGTTTAATGGAAGATTTAGGCACAATTTGCTTGAATACAGTGCAGTGTACTATGGTGAGTGGAAAATATGTTTTTTCCAAGGTAACTCGACCAACTGCACTACAAAACAAAGCATTAGATTTATTAGGAATTTCCTTAATTTGTACCCAGTAAATGGGGGTAGACAATTCAACGTATCTCTCCTACAGCATACATTATGGCGTTTTGTCAAAGGGGAAGTTCAGCTAAATAGTAGTCCATATTACTAATGTGGAGCGATCGCCAATCATTCACACAGTAGGTTGGGTTAAGCGCTAGCGCAACCCAACAAATATTCCTAATGCTAATGCTTTGCTAGTCAACTAATATCATGTCCGGTTGAATACTTATAAATAAACGACGGAGGAGTCAGGAGTCAGGAGTCAGGAGTCAGGAGGGAACAAAGAAGAAGAAAGAAGCAAGAAGAAAGAATAAAGAGGAGGAAAAAGAGAAAGTTTTTTTATCACTAATTATCCGGACATGATATAAAGCATGAAAGCGATCGCCAATCATTCACACAGTAGGTTGGGTTAAGCGCTAGCGCAACCCAACAAATATTCCTAATGCTAATGCTTTGCTAGTCAACTAAAGCATGAAAGTGATCGCCAATCATTCACACAGTAGGTTGGGTTAAGCGCTAGCACAACCCAACAAATATTCCTAATGCCAGCGTTTTGCTAGTCAAATAAAGCATGAATCAGAATATCTGTGAGAGATTTTTGCTTAATTTCATACCAAAACTTCGTGTCAACAATATCACATTTTGCACCAGCTTTGACGAGATGATCGTCCAAGAAAGTCAAACATTCTGTTGTTGCTGGATCTTCACCAATTTGTAAAAAACTAATTCCTAATTCATAACTATTTTCTGTACCTGGAACCAGGTCGATTTTTTCAGTAGCATTAATAATTAAATTTGCCAAAGCTTCTTGTTCATCAGAAATTTTATCTACTAATACTAAAATAATATCTCCATTCTTAGTTTGTTTTGCATCTCGGCGTTGAAAATAGTCATTAATCGCATCTTCTAAACTACTTACTACATCTATTATTTCTGGAGGCTCTTTTAACTGAAATAGTTGGGCTAATTTTACGACTTCTGTGTTTGTATGCTTGATAAAAGGACTAGATGCAAGATAAACAGTAATTCCATCATGATCTAATGATTGACAATGTTTGGCTAAATCAATGATTTTTATTTGTGCTGCAATCCAATCTTCATAGTACATATTAGAAGCAGACCAGCTTTCAAGACTTCTAGCAAAAATAAACGTGTAGTCTCGATTTTTTAGTAATGAAAGATGATCGGACATAAACTTTTACCTAGAATTTTAGTTTGGAGCAATATAGTTTTTTGTACTTATAATCACAATAGTAACAAATTAAATAGGGTTTGCGCTCAAAAGTCTTTTAGTAGGGGTAGGAGACAACCCACCCCTCGCCCCTCCCCCTCCCAGGAGGGGAAGACAGGAGACAGGAGACAGGAGAAATGGCTTGGGAGCGAGGAGGTAGGAGTAAGAATTGTCCCAAGATTTTTCTGCCCAACTATGCGCCTAAAATACGCTCCATGCATGAGTGTTTTAGACTGAAACAGGCGCACTTTTTTCGATTCCAAAAAGGCACTTGTCTTTATATGTCAATGCTTTTAGATTTATTCAGCAAGCCCTAAATAAGTTTATGTTTATTAAATTAATATGAAATTATATCATGTTCGGATAAGAGCGTGATCAAAAAACTGGCGTTGCTGAATTGAAGTATGAATGCGCGATTGTTTGGTTCTGGTTAAGCCCCCGCGCATCCCCCGTTCAACAAAAAGCGCAGCAACATCTGGCTTCCCCCGATCCTGCGGGGGACGGGAGGGGGATCAAGGGGGACTTTTAGAGTTTTATTCCCCCCAAAATTGGGGGGCTAGGGGGGCCAAATCATACCCAGAATCAGCAACGCCAAAAAACTTTCTCCTTTTCCTTCTCTTTCTTATTTCTCCCCTTCTGACTTCCCCTCCTGGGAGCAGGGCTGTTTCAAAGTATTGTAGATTAACGATTTAAGGAGAACGGAAGATGAGGGGATAGTGGAACAGTGAAATTTGCCAAAATTTGCCGATTTTGAGCGCAAAGTACGC
>NZ_JAAHHG010000769.1 GCF_010692555.1 Okeania sp. SIO3B5
GGTTTTTACCCTTGTTTTGACAATGGTATTTGTCTTGAGGCGTTAGCGGAGCTTTGCGTCAGCAATCGCTACATTTTTTTTAAGCGTTAGCGGAGCTTTGCGTCAGCAATCGCTCTATTTGCCATACACTATATATAGTGTCTTTGCGTAAGTCCTGATTTGCTAAATTTCCAATAGGAGAAAACGAGACTTTACAAAAATGGGAATCTCCTATTTCTTCTCTTTTTGACATGATTATAAACACTGCTACCCTATCAAGTGCCTTAGTCTACGGGCAAGAACTAGACCAGGAGTATTTCAAAAAAGTATGATTTAAATCGTGCTAGAGAGATTATTGAGCGAGATGTTCTGGACAAACTGGGAGGGAATTTTTCCCAACTAGATGCTGAATTTGATAAATGTTCAGCATCCATAAAAAATACGCAAATTAGGCTTGATCATCTTGAAAATTGGGCTGAAAGTCAAGGCGATAGTAGAGTTCGGACAGCTACCGATTTTGAGAAATGAAATTAGTAAAATTTCTAAAATGCCTTTAAAGGCCACTACAAAGCGTGTGGCCTTTTCTTTTGCCATGCGATCACTGATTTAAAATTTTCCCATTTTTGTCTTGATTACCCCCGGTTGGTTCGGGAGTTTTGTGTGGCCAATTAATTTGATTTTGTAGGGATTTACTCAACAAGATTAACTTTTTTCTCCCATAACTAACTCTAAATTCAATTTTTGATGAATTCTACTATAATTAATAAATCTATCATAAAATAGACTGATTAAAGTTTCTTAAACTTGCCACCAATAAGTAAATTACAGAAAGATTTAATAATGTTTGCCACTCAACTGAAAACTAACCAAACTTTAGATAATATACCTAACGATATATTTGAAGTGATCGCCCAGCTCAAGCAAGAATTAAATGCTGTTATCTTAGATCACTATTATCAAGAACCGGATATTCAAGATATTGCTGACTATATAGGTGACTCCCTCGGTCTTTCCCAACAAGCAGCAGAAACTGATGCTGATGTTATTGTCTTTGCCGGAGTTCATTTTATGGCAGAAACAGCAAAAATTCTCAACCCAAATAAACTGGTACTTTTACCAGACTTAGATGCAGGCTGCTCTCTTGCCGATAGTTGCCCACCGGAAGAATTTGCCAAATTTAAAGCAGCTCACCCTGACGCAATAGTTGTTTCTTATATTAATTGCACTGCTGCTATTAAAGCAATGAGCGATATTATCTGCACCAGTTCCAACTCTGTCAAAATAGTTAAGCAAATACCAGCAGACCAACCCATAATTTTTGCTCCAGACCGGAACCTTGGTCGTTATGTTATGGAGCAAACCGGACGAGATTTAATTTTGTGGGAAGGAAGTTGCATTGTTCACGAGACATTTTCTGAAAAAAAGATGGTGCAATTAGAAATAGAGCACCCGGAAGCTGAAATTATCGCTCATCCAGAATGCGAACCGAGTATGTTACCTCATGCTAATTATATTGGTTCGACCACTGCTTTATTGAAGTATTGTCAGGAAAACCAAAACCAAACAAACATTTATTGTGGCAACTGAACCGGGAATAATTCATCAAATGCAAAAGAATGCACCTAGCAAAAACTTTATTCCTGCACCTGCAATGAATAACTGTGCTTGCAACGAATGTCCTCACATGAGACTGAATACTTTAGAAAAATTGTATCTGGCGATGAAAAATCAGACACCTGAAATTACGATTCCTGAAGAAACGCGAGTAGCAGCATTGAAACCTATTCAAAAGATGTTGAAACTTTCATTTAATTAGGCAAAAGTAAAAATAACAGAAGCAGTAATATAGAAATAATCAAAATAATAGACATCTTCAGAAAGTAGGCAGTAAAGGAGTAGGGGAGTGGGGAGTAGTAAACATAAGAATAATAGACCTCTCTAAAAGTCAAAAGTAAAATCAATTCTTATCAATAAATTATTAATTACTTCTCCCTATTAGACATCTCAAAAAATAAAAAATTAAATCAATTATCCTACTCTTATTCATCAATGATTTCTCCCTACTCCCTGCTCCCTTTTTTATGGAGATGTCTAATATAAGATCACTAGCTTAAATAATTGCTCAAAACGTTATTGAATCATACTAATTACTTAATCGTTGAAGTCTTGCATAAGTATAGCATTATTTTTGAGAAATAGTATGACAAAAATAACTTCTGTATGTTGCCCTACAGACTTTTAACTTCTTTAAAGTATTCTTTAGTTTAGTAAATTATCATGACAACAACTGTAGCTAATTCTGATACTGCCTTAGCAACCATTCAAGCAGCTTTACCCATAGATCCACAACCTTATATTATTGGCGATCGCCCTGCCGGATTAATTGTAGTAGATGTACTTAATGGTTTTTGCACTGTTGGGTTTGGTCCCTTAGCACCGCAAGTACCCAACGAACAAATTGCTACAATGGTCTCAGAAAGCGATCGCCTAGCAAGAACTTTTGTTGAACGAAGTTGGCCAGTTTTAGTATTTTTAGATACCCACGAACCAGGGAAACCAGAACCTCCTTATCCCCCTCATTGTGAAAAGGGAACTGGAGAAGAAGAGCTTGTCCCAGAACTTAAATGGTTATATGACAATCCCCTAGCAACATTAGTTCCGAAGGATTGTATTAATGGATTTATTGGTTCTATTGAAGCTAATACTCAGCGTAATGTATTGTTGAACTGGATAAATCAATACAAACTGGAAGTTTTAGTTGTGGTGGGAATTTGCACCGATATCTGTGTGATGGATTTTGTTGTAACTATTCTGTCGGTTCGTAATCATGGTTTAGCGCCTACTTTAAAAGATGTGGCTGTATATGAAAAAGGTTGTGCTACCTTTAACCTCACAGCAGAAATGGTAGCGGAGCAAGGTTTACCAAAAACTGCTATTCATCCACAAAAAGTATCACACCATATCGGATTATATAAAATGGCCGAACGCGGTGCATTTATTGCTTCTACTATTGAACTTTAGAGGGCGATCAATTGTTATATCAAATCCGGTTGAATACTTATTATTATAGTTAGGAGAGATGGGGAGATCGGGAGATGGGGAGATGGGGAGATGGGGAGATGGGGAAATATTTGGTAATGGTTGAAGATGGAACATTTTTTGATACCGAATTAAACGCATTTGATATAAAGTATCACTTCTAATATCATGTCCGGTAGCATCGGAGCGTGTATAAAATCAAGGTGACACTCTTGAGAAAACCTTCTGCCTCCTGCCTCCTGCCTCCTGCCTTCCTTCCACCAAAGTCTAATTATTCAACCGGA
>NZ_JAAHHG010000077.1 GCF_010692555.1 Okeania sp. SIO3B5
CGATTTCGAATTGCAGTGTACCTGTTTCAGCCTAAAACGCTCAAAAAGGAGCGTATTTTACACAAGAGTTGGGCAGAAAAATCACTCTTACAATTCTTACTCCTACCTCCTCGCTCATTCCCTTTTTTCCTGTCTCCTGTCTCCTGTCTTCCCCTCCCCTCCTGGGAGGGGCGAGGGGTGGGTTGTCTCCTATCTTCCCCTCCTGGGAGGGGTTAGGGGTGGGTTAAAAGACTTTTTCAGCAAACTCTAATTATTAATTATTAATTATTAATTATTAATTATTAATTGTTGAATTACCTGATGTAACTTTTCTGCATCAAAAGGTTTAGTCAGATATTCTGTAGCACCAGCTAAATGTCCTTGAACTTTATCAAAAGAACTACCTCTTGCTGTCAACATAATAATTGGTAGATTTTGAAATTGAGGAATACTACGTATTGTCCGACAAAGTTCTAAACCATCTATACCAGGCATTAAAATATCTAACAAAATAACTGTCACCTGTTCATGGTATATCATTGACAAAGCATCTATAGCATTATCAGTTACTAATACCCGATATTCTTGACTCAAAGCTTGTTTAAAAATCTTATGCATAACAGTACTATCATCTACTGCTAAAATTGTTTTTTTCATATTTTTTTTCAGTTCCCGATATATTATTACCGAATAATTAATTATTAATTATTAATTATTAATTATTACTAGACATCTCCAATAATAAAAAATAAAATCAATTATTCCAAAGAAATTATCAATTATTTACCGAATAATTAACTAATTAATAATTAAATAATTCGCGCCTTGAAGCCTCCCCTTTTAAGGGGGAAAAAGCGGTCTCCGGATGGCGAGGTCCCCTCGCCATATCCAATCAACCAAGAGAAGAAATAATATTTCCTTATATTCAATCAAGAGCGGTTTTAACCAGAGCTAATTATCAATTATCCATTATCAATTATCCATTAATGAACCCTACTCCCTACTCCCTACTCCCTACTCCCTCTTTTCTGGAGATGTCTAATAATTAAATACAGCGGATTCCACTTTGGTGAGGTACACCCGCGCGAGCAAGATGCTCGGACTGGGAACATTTAATTATTAATATCTGTACTTCATATACTTGGAATCTGCTGTAATTTTAGTTTAAAGCCTCCCCCTTTCAAGGGTAAAAAAGTGGTCGAGGAATGGATGGGTTTCCTAGCCATATCCAATGGTTCAAGAGAAGAAATAATATTTCCTTATATTCAATCAAGAGCGGTTTTAACCATAGCTAATTATCAATTATCCATTATCAATTATCAATTAATGAATTCATCTCTTTGACTTTAAAGAGTATTTATTACTAAATTATTTACCAACAAATCTCAGTATTTTTTCATAATTGTCTACAAATAATAATTATTAGATTATAGCTTGAAAAAAAAATTCAACCCAAGCTTTACCCTACTCAAAAAAGTATTGTTTGCTAATTGCTGACTGACAATTATAGCTTGTTACTAGGTAGTAATTGTACAACGCCAAATCAATGATTAGATCAATTTGTAGTCAAAAACTGTTGGTTCATGCTATACTTATATAATAAATAAATGTAGCTCGATGCTTTTTAAAATTGTTAATATACTTAAAATAATATCATAGAGAAAGTAACAGTTAGTTACCCAATTATGAGCCATAAGAATAAAAAAACAAACAAATAAGGTCAATAAAATGGAAGTAAAATCACTATACCATTTATTAGCTCTTGAAACTTTCTTTGAAGAAACAGTAGAGTTAGCAGCAAACATCACTGAGGCTCCAATTGCATTTATTAGCTTTATGGATTCTAACTATATTTGGTTAAAGTCCCAAATAGGTATTCATCAGAAAAAAAATGACTACCTAGACTTTGTGAAAACTGTTCTAAGTACTTTTCCGGATACAGAAACAAAACCACTAATTATATCTAATACACTAGCTGATCGAAGGACAGCAAATCATAGTTTAGTAGTATCAGAAGCCAAAATTAGATTTTATGCTGGAATTCCCATTCATATCAATGGCAAACAAATTGGTATTTTATCAGTAATGGACTATGTATCCAGAGCGATAACAAATAAATGTCAGAAATTATTAGAAAAACTAAGCATTCATACCAGTACCCAAGTAAAATTACAACATAAACTGTATGACTTTAGTAGAAAATCCATCAAATTACAAGAAATAGCTGATGAAAATCAAGAGAAAAAAACACTACATCTGCTAGAAAGAGCGATCGCAGCCAGCAATAATGGCATAGTAATTTCTGATAATACTCAGCATGATAACCCTATTATTTACTGTAACTCAACTTTTGAAAGAATTACAGGCTACTCTCGTCAAGAAATATTAGGAAAAAACTGTAGATTTTTACAAGGTACTGACACCGATCCGGTAGCAGTATCTCAAATTCGTCAAGCAATGCAGTTAGAAACCAACTGCTTAGTTGTCTTAAAAAATTACCGCAAAGATGGTACTTTCTTCTGGAACGAATTAGCAATATCTCCAGTCAGAGGCAATGATGGTAGTCTGACAAACTTTATTGGTATCCAAACAGATATCACTAAAAAGAAACAAGCCGAAGAAGCACTCCGAGAAAGTGAAGCACGTTATCGACTCTTAACTAATAATTCTACTGATCTCATTTCTAGGCAAACTATAGAAGGTATATTTTTGTTCGCCTCTGCTGCCTGTCGTTATCTCCTGGGATACGAACCAAAAGAGCTAGTGGGACGTTGTATTTACGATGACTTATTCCACCCAGAAGACAAAAAATTATATGAACTAAACAACCTAAAACACCAAGAAAGCCATACCTTCACTCATCGACTACGCCACAAAAAAGGTCATTATATTTGGTTTGAAACTACTTGTCAAAAAATTAACGATCCACAAACAGGTAAAGTGATAGAATTAGTTGCAGTTTCACGAGACATCACAGAGCGTAAATGTATAGAAGCAGCTTTAATAGAAAGATCGCATTTATCAGCTCTAGAAGCTGAAGTAGGAATAGCTGTGGGAGAAGGTGGTTCTCTGAACGATATCCTTCAACGTTGTACCCAAGCACTCGTTACAGAACTAGATGTAATTTGCTCATGTATATGGACTCTTAACACTCAAAGCAGTCAACTAGAGCTACAAGCATTATCTGGTAAAAACTTAGAATTAGAAATCGAATATAGACAAAGACTACTGACTCCGAAAAATATCTTAACTTCTGAGAACCTAAATTCAAAAATTAAGTCTGACAACGAACAACAAATTCTCACCAATGATTTTACTCTACTGACTTCAGATCATCGAGTTGTTGGGGTTATATGTATATGGAGCAGTCAAGTTATTGGCGAGTCAGCTAGAGATGTACTCAATTGGATAGCTAATGCGATCGCTACTACTATAGATAAAGTTAAGACGCAAGAACAACTATTAAACAACCGAGAAGCATTACTATTTCGCCTTGCTAGCCAAATCAGAGATTCCCTTGATCTTGACAAAATATTAGAAACAGCAGTTACAGAAATTAGAAATCTTTTACAAATTGACCAATGTTTATTCATCTGGTGTTTACCCAATCAAATGAATGGCATTGCCGTCACCCATGAAGATTCTAACCCAGAAATATCAGTTTACACCCCAGATTATCCCACAGAACAGGTAAAAATTTTATCTGATAAAATTCGTAATCGTGAGATTATACGATTTGATAATATTGCAAAAATCAATCAATCTCATCTTGAACCAATACAGACATATCTGCAAAAATTGACAGTAAAATCTACATTATTGCTGCCATTACAAACTCTTTCTGGTCAACAAGGGGGAGTTATTTGTAACCAATATAGTAGTCCTCGACCTTGGAAAGATAGTGAAGTAGAATTATTGCAAGCAGTAGTAGACCAACTAGCGATCGCCATTGATCAAGCCGAACTTTATGCTCAAACCCGTGCTGCTGCTTTAGCTGCTCAAACTCAAGCTCACCACCTCACTGAAGCTTTACAGAATTTACAGCAAAAAGAAGCTCAGTTAATTCAGCAAGAAAAAATGTCATCTATAGGTCAAATGGTGGCAGGTTTAGCTCATGAGATTAATAATCCTGTGAACTTTATTCATGGCAATCTTACTTATGTTGAAAATTATATCAAAAGTATTCTGGAATTATTAAACATTTATCAAAAGTATTATCCAGATCCTATAACAGAAATTGAGGATAAAGTTGAAGATATAGACTTAGAATTTTTAATCGAAGACTTACCAAAAATTCTATCTTCAATGGAAATGGGAACCGAACGTATCCGTCAAATTGTCTTATCTTTGAGAAACTTTTCCCGTCATGACGAAGCAGAAAAGAAAATAGTAGATATCCATGAAGGTATTGATAGCACCTTATTAATTTTAGATCACCGAATTAAATCAAGCGGAAAAGATTCTGGAATTGAAATTATTAAAGAGTATGGTAAATTACCGAAATTAGAGTGTTTCCCAGGGCAACTAAATCAAGTATTTCTGAACATTTTTAATAATGCAATTGATGCCCTCGAAAGTCAACAAAAACCAAGGCAAATTAAAATTACTACCCAGATTAATTCTGAATCTGCAGAAACAGTAAATAATTTTAATGAAAATCAACATCTATCCACAGCTAATCTCAAATATGCTGTCATATCTATTAAAGATAATGGTCCAGGAATGACAGAAAATACAATTAATCGAGTTTTCGATCCCTTTTTCACCACTAAACAAGTAGGTAAAGGAACAGGTCTTGGTCTTTCTATTAGTTACCAAATTATAGTGGAAAAACATTCTGGTATTTTGAAATGCACTTCACAACCAAAAGAAGGGACAGAGTTTATCATTCAGCTACCAATTAAAGAATCTAGAGTTCTTGAATCAATAATTTCAACTTAAGTCTTTAGGAGTCAGGAGGAAAGAAAGAAGCAAGAAAGAAGAGGAGGAAAAGGAGAAAGTTTTTTTATCACTAATTATCGGGACATACAGCGCTTTTCAAATTGATGAACCACATCGCCATAACTAAAACCCTGTAGGGACGTTGCATGCAACGTCCCTACTGTGGTCTACTGAAATGAAAACCGCTGTAATATAATTTGATTTTTATTATTTGTAGATGTCTACAGTCAGATGCACCCTCGCTTGATAAAGTCGTCTTCGTTTCTGACGATAATTTGTCAGACCAGGTTCGCGCTTATTAACTGGAGAAAGCACTTCAATCCCAAATTCCACACGTCAAATTGTAACATTAAAAGTAGTATAAAAATCCGTAGCTGGTCAAGTATTAAGTATTTATACTATATAAATTATCTTCATTTACCTTTCTCATTTATCAAATGCTTAGGAAAATATTCAGCAAGCCCTACTTCTTTAATTGTTGAGTCATAATTAACCACTATGATTTCCTCCTGAATTTTGAATTCTGACTCCTAGTTTTATACTACATATTGAAGTATGCAATGTAGGTTTAATATCTATAGTTTTTATATCCTATTAATATTGAGAACTAAAGTTTTTTCTGCTTTGAAAAATCAAGAATATTACATTTATCTTTTTCTTTATAATCAGCTATCTGCACGAGAATCTTACAAGCTATACAGATTGACTAGATATTAAGTGTAATATGGTTAATAGTCATTATAAAATTGACTAAAGTTCTATTATTTACAGTTGAGACCCTTATGGAAAAGATTTTGACTAAACCTTTGAATAGTGCCAATAAAATTTACGAAGTATTAAGGGTCATTAAGAAAAGTGATCAAAAAGTTGAGCCAGAAACTAAATCTAATTGCTGGGGAGATGTACAAGGTGAAATACTCAAATCATTCACAAGAGCCTTTAAATAATATTTGTATACAAGTCATTGATTCATTTGTAAAAAATCAAAACAATGCTTTTAAAGCAGGTGTTCTGCGAATGAAAGATGATGATTCTGATACTCTAAAAACCGAAGCTACATTTCTTGAGGATGGAGTGAGTTCTAAAAGAAATAATAGTCATAGAGAACGAAATGATGAAGAATTCTTGTGGATGGCATATAACCAAAAAGAATATTTGATTGTTCCAGATTTACAAGAATCAATTCAAACACAAGATCGGCCTATCTTTAGAAATAAAGATTGGATAAAACATAATGGTTTTAAATCTACCGGATGTTTTCCACTTGTAGCAAAAGGGAGAATTGTAGGAACTTTCTCTTTATATACTGGAGCTGAATATTTATTCTTTCCTGAAATGATTGAACAGGGGAAAAAAGTAGCTGATATATTAGCTTCTATTATCCTAAATATAAAGCTCGAAAACCAAAGGCGTAAACTTCAAGCGTCTATTCCTACTCAAAGTCAAATTGAAGTAAAGTTTAAAAAATTAGCCGAACAGTGGAAGCATTGGAAGTCTAAAGTTTGGTTTCTACCCTTTACACAAAAGTTAACTCATCCAGCTTATCAGCAAATAATCGCTCTTGGGCATGATGCCATACCTCTTTTACTAAAGGAGTTAGCTCAAAATGATGAGCCTGACCATTGGTTTTATGCTTTAATTGCAATTACGGGCGAAAACCCTATCGCAGAAGAACAAAGAGGCAGAATAATTGAAATGAAAGAAGCTTGGATTAAGTGGGGAAAAACTAAAGGTTATATTAATTAAAAGATTAGAAAAGCTTGAATTAGATTAGGAAAAAGCAAAGATTATGCCAATTATAAAGAAGTCTATATCAAATAGATGTCAAGAGAAATTAGAAGTTAATAACCTTGTTACTAAGGTTTCAACTGAGTTTTCTAATAGAGATAATTTCGTTAGAAATATTATATATCCAAGGAAATTAACAGTTAATAACCTTGTTATTAAGTTTTCTAATTTACCTAAGATACTTCGTTGGCAACAAGAAAAGGTTATGCCAGAGATTGAAAAAACATTTCCTGGTTTGTCATCTGGTAACTATCAAGTGATTGATGGCTCAATGAACAAAAAATACAATGCAGTAGCTTGGGCAATAGGAGAACAAGAAAAAGACCGATGGTGGGAACCAGATGATTTAGGTACTTATTATTGGCCTCATCCTGTGCCAAGACAAGATACTTTAGAAGCTTATACAGAAGTTTTTGAACTTCATGGCTATTCTCGTTGTCCGGGAAATAATGAAAATCTTGAACGTGGTTTTGAAAAGGTAGCAATTTATTGTAAAGAGGGAAAGCCATTGCATGTAGCAAGACAACTACCTGATGGGCAATGGACAAGCAAACTTGGTGAAGGTCAATGTATTACTCACAAGACTCTTGCTTCTTTAGAAGGTGAAAATTTTGGTACTGTTTACCGAGTTTTAATAAGACCGAGAAGAAAAAAAAATCGGTAGTCCTCCTCGCCTAATGGTAATGGGGATTAACAATGTCTAGCAAGGGAACAAGATACTATCAATGTTCCCTTGAACAAAATAATTACAATGAACCACCACCAAAAAACCTAGTTTAATCCTCCTGATTTATGGGAGATAAACCTAATTCTTTTCTAAAGTCTTCACTATAAATGCCAAATTCCCAATCTTTTGCTGCTTTAATCTGCTCTACTTTTAACTCTTTTGCTCCAAAAAAGTTTGTTTTATTACTTATTATTGCCCCATCTAAATTAGCTCCCTTAAAGTTAGCATTACTTAGATCGGCACCTTCTAGATCGGCATTCATAAGTTTGGCTTCAGTAAAGTTAACTTGGTAAAGATAAGCTAACTTAAGATTAGCTTTACTTAAATCAGCTCCTGTTAATATAGCATTTTCTAGATTAGCATTTTCTAGATTAGCATTTTCTAGATTAGCATTTTCTAGATTAGCTTCTATAAGAACAGTTTCTTCAAGGTTAGTATTTTTCAAATTAGCCTTTCTAAAATAAGCACCCTTAAGATCCCCTTGAGCAAGTTTAGTATTACTTAAATCAAGGTTTCTGTCCTTTTGATATTTGCTAAGTTCCCCAAGAATAGAAATGGCCACCAGAGTGCTATTAGTTGATACAGAAGAGGTATCGTTTGAATTATTTGGAGGATTTGGAGAAGTTTCCCGAATAAAAGAAATCATAACTTTCATAATTGTCCAACGATCTTGTTCAGAATCATTTGCTATTCGCTCTAAAGCGTAAATTCCTCCTAGTTGAACAAGTTTGTCACTGTCACTTTTATTTCCTAATTGTTCAACTGCTTTGCTAAATCTTTCTGCAACTTGCTTCTGTTCAGTTGCCTCAACATTACGCAATGAAAAGTAAGCAGTGACAAAGAAAAACATTCCACCAACGGCTTGAATTATAGTTCCATAGATAGCATTCTGAGCATTAGCTTTATCTTTTTCTATAAAAAGCAAATCTTTTTGCAAAGTTAGTTTATCTTTAAGTAGCAGTTCGTTTGTTGGTGCTAATTCATCAATGTCACTTTGTAGATTTTCAATTTTATGAACTAAACTATAGAAATTACTATTCTCAATTTGCAAATTTAATTTATCTTTAAGTTGTATTTCATCTGTTTGTATTAGGTCATCAATTTCATTTTGTAGATTTTCAATTTTCTGAACTAAACTATGGAAATTTCTATTCTCAATTTGCAAATTTAATTTATCTTTAAGTAGCAGTTCGTTTGTTGGTGCTAGTTCATCAATATCATTTTGTAGATTTTCAATTTTCTGAACTAAATTGTGTAAAATACTATTCTCAATCCAAATACTACCTTTCACGAAAATAGTGATGATAATTAATACTAAAATTATCGGCAAAAGCAAATTTTTTAAAATTTTTGAATTGATAAATTTTGGTTCATTCATGAAATACATTCTTGGATTTTATGAATATGCTTGAGCTATTTGAATGGGTTCATAAAAAAACAGACATTAGAGATGAAATTTGACTCAAACAAACCCACAATAAAGTTTCCATAACTCTACACTAAATTTGTCACAAATTTATTCATCTTCATCAAACACAGGAGGCCAAAGTTCAACAATAGGCAATTCCCACCCACCAAAAAGTTCAAGAATAGTCAATTTATCTCCATTTCTCAATTCAATTTCTTCACCATTGGAACGATAAACCACAACTATTTCCTCATCAGAGTCTATCAAAATTCCTACTTTCGCTCCTAATTCGAAATACTTCTTTATTTTCTCTTTTAAAGGTTTGATTCTGTCACTTTGAGATTTAATTTATACTACTAAATCAGGTGTTAATTCTCCAAAATAACTAACGCTTTTTTTGAGACGTGGGGCACGAACAAAGGAAACGTCAGGTACTTTTAAATTAGAATCAGAAATAATAAAACCAGCACTAGAATCAAATAAATGTCCGAGACGACGTGGATAAACCCAGTTAGAAAGAGAAGTTATTAAACGAACGCCTATTTCGCTAGAAAAAATATCTGACGGACTCATAACTAATATTTTTCCTTCCTCTAATTCTAGTTGATAATCTAAGCCTGCTTGATTAAGATTATCTTGCAATATTTCTAAGTCTTTAACTATGAGATTTGACATAATGAATAGGGAGTAGGGAGTAGGAAGAATTATAAAAATGTAGGTTGGGTAGAACGACAGCTATATCGCTGTGTTTTTTGATGATTCATATTCTATTTAACTATTGTCCAATAGTTATTGCTCTGCACTTCCAAGCGATCGCTGTGTTTTTTGATGATTCATATTCTATTTAACTATTGTCCAATAGTTATTGCTCTGCACTGCCAAGCGATCGCTGTGTTTTTTGATGATTCATATTCTATTTAACTATTGTCCAATAGTTATTGCTCTGCACTGCCAAGCGATCGCTGTGTTTTTTGATGATTCATATTCTATTTAACTATTGTCCAATAGTTATTGCTCTGCACTGCCAAGCGATCGCTGTGTTTTTTGATGATTCATATTCTATTTAACTATTGCCCAATAGTTATTACTCTGCACTGCCAAGCGATCGCTGTGTTTTTTGATGATTCATATTCTATTTAACTATTGTCCAATAGTTATGACTTTCCTGAGATAGCGATCGCTGTGTTTTTTGATGATTCATATTCTATTTAACTATTGTCCAATAGTTATGATTCTGCACTGCCAAGCGATCGCTGTGTTTTTTGATGATTCATATTCTATTTAACTATTGTCCAATAGTTATGACTTTCCTGAGATAGCGATCGCTGTGTTTTTTGATGATTCATATTCTATTTATCTATTGTCCAATAGTTATGACTTTCCTGAGATAGCGATCGCTGTGTTTTTTGATGATTCATATTCTATTTATTAGGACTTACGCAGATACGCTATATATAGAGTTCAAAACTATTAAACAATAGTTTATGGACTCTATAAATAGTGCCTTTGCCTAAGTCCTGTTTATCTATTGTCCAATAGTTATTACTCTGCTGATTAAACCTCAAAGCTTTTGCAGGTAAAAGTTTCAGTTTTTTTCTCCTCAAACATTGATGTTCTATTTATCTATTGTCCAATAGTTACAGCAGTTTCCGCACATTATGAAGTACATATGTGGAACAAGTACGGCAGCTATATACTTTCATGCAACAAAGCCATTCGGGTTGATAAATCAATCCTCTACTAATCAGAATTTATTTGAAAAATCACCCATTCCCCTTCTCGAATCAGAACTTTTCCTTCAATATCTCCATGCCATTTAACCCTAGTCAAAATATATTCAGCGCCATATTTTTTCGCCACATTAACTAATTCTTTTCCCGTCTGTTGTGGAAACAAAATTTCCATCGCTCCTACCGCTAATTTATCATTCAAAGGTACGCCAAAAACGTCCTCCATTCGATTTTTCCACTCCCTAATTCCGCTATCTGTTTGAGGAAAATGTTTAAAGTCTACAATAACTGCCCTCTCAGAAAAAAACTGAAAATTTGACACAAATGGAGGAATTAAAATTATGTCGTCTTTATTGCTAATTTGTTTAAATCGTAAAGCCAACTTCGTCACTTCATTTTGAGGAATTCTGTTGAATTTTACCTGTTGTTGAAATACCTCTAAAAATTTTCCTGGCAATGCCTCAAATAATCCGAAAATGAATACTAAAGTTGTGACTCCAGTCAAACTATAAGTAATTAAATATTTCCTGACGATGTAGCTGCCGCTAGGCTCCGCCAACGCTAAATCAACTTCATCCAAAATAAACGGAAATATTAACACCAAAAATAAACTAAGTTTTGCCAATAAATGATGAAAACTTGAATCTGTCGGTGATTGCCATAAGTAAAATATTAATCCAGTTAAAACTATTAACCAGACTACTAATTTGTAACTCCATTTCTCCAAAAAAAACAATCCCACCGATAAAATAAAAAAGCAAATTCCTTGATACGGCACAGGCAAAATTAGAGATATTATCAATAGTAAACCAACTCCTAAATTACCCTGTTGATATAAGCGATCGCTCAAAATACCCACAGCAATAAATATCATCAATTGAGCAAAAGGAACAGTTCGCGCTAACTGCAACTTAGCAAATAAAGCTAGTGGATAAACTTCCACAAAAATATAACCCAAAAACAAAGCAAAAATTGACTCTGCAATAATTAGGTAAAATTTCCATTTCTCATTCTCAAAAAATCTTACATTAGTAAAAATTGAATCTTTTTTCCTTCCTGTTATCTCTTCTATCTTGCCTTTTCCCGACTTATGCAAAAAATCTTCCGATCGAACAATATCAACTTTGTGAATACACAAACATCCACCCAAAATAAAACAGATAAAATCCAGTCTAATTTTCCAATTCCAATAAGCAGGAATAATATGATGAGGATTTCTCACCCAACCGTAGATGAAAACAAATTCTTCATTACTCAACTTATCAGTGCTAGTCGTACCAGTTAATACCATTGGCAGATAAACTAAACTTGCCAACCCAAATAAAATAATTAACGGCAAAATAATTTGTTTAAGCCGCCGATTTTTTATCGCTTCAATGAACATAATTGGTATCATCATTATTCCCGGCAAAACCCCAACTAAAAACTGTAATATTGAAGCAATACCAAAAAATAAATAACCAATTATCCATTTTTGCCGAAAACAGAAATAAATCCCCCAAACTGTTAGACTCATCGCAAATGTGGCAGGTATGGGAGTATTAGGAAAAAATTCTAAATATCCAATTAAAGTGTAGGCTTTTAAACTTAGAAAAATTAAAACTGCCGTAGATAATTTTGAGGTGGTAAAAATTTTACTAATTGCAGATAAACCCCAGATAAAACCAATAAATGAAATCAGATAATAAATCAAATATGTGAGAGAAATACTACCAGTAACTTTGCTGAGAAAATAAACTAAATGTTGATAGTAATATCTAGGGGTAAACTGCAACATTTCCTGAACATAGTAATCATTAACATAGAGTTCAGGATTCAACATTGATTTAATTTGAGGAACATGGGTGTAGTGATTTCCTACTGGAAAAGTGTATCCTCTAGTAATAAATGCACCGAGAACTAAAAAAATAAATAGAGATAAAGTAAAGTGCCAACTATATTTTTTAAGATGCCACATTTGTTGTGTAAGAAGGAAGAAGGAAGAGGGAAAAAGGAAGAAGGAAGAGGGAAAAAGGAAGAAGGAAGAGGGAAGAGGAAAAAAGGAAGAAGGAAGAGGGAAAATCTATAAAATCAACACTCTTGTTCTGAGTATTTTGATGTTTTTAAGTAAATTTTATCTAAAAGTAAAACGGGTGCATCTCATAGCAAGCAAAAATACTTTTTTCCTATATATTCCCTGTTCCCAGCTCCGGTGTTCCCTAAAGGCGATAAATTTTTGGCTTTATTCACGCATTGAGATGCACCCAGTAAAACTTTACTTAACTAGCTATCAGTTATCAAAAATACAGCAGATTCCTCGCATAAGAAGTACAGATATTAACAATTAAATTTTTCCAGTGCGGGCATCTTGCCCGCGACGGGCGTACCTCACCAAGGTGGAATCCGCTGTATTCTTTGTTTTCGTGTTGTAAAATTTTGATTTTACTCCCTTTAAAAACTCTAAATTATTGAGAAAAGAATGCTATTTAGTACTGCTAGAAAATCTAGTTAATACCTAACATTTTCTTTCTCATAATCAGGAAAAAGTAAGAATAAAAATCTCTAAAATCAATATCCTTTAGAAAATATATTTAATACCTAATAACGTAAGCATTTCCTGCGGAATGCTTCCCTACGGGATGCTACGCAAACGCAAACAGCTATTAGCTGTCAGCTATCAGCAAAAAGAATCTCTCAACATAGGGCAGTGTTTCAATTAATATAGGCTTTAAGAACAAGAGAGGTAAATTGTGTAGTAAGACAATTAATAGAGCTTTTATCCTAAAGTAATAGCTGATAGCTGATGGCTGAATGCTTACCTAACACCTAATACCTAACACCTTCTTTTACAGGATCTTGATCGTTTCTATGTTCTTGTAAACCTCGCTCAATTAACTTGCCCACCAACCAAGATACGGAACGTTCATTCTCTTTTGCCCACCCCTCTAATTCTTTTTTCCACTCTGGAGGAATATAAGCTACAACTCTATCTAAATCTGTTTTTCCGCCCATTTTAAACACCTAATACTTATTTTTTCGATCTTAAGCATACAAAAAATTGACTAACTTGTGTTGTGCTATGCTTTGCTATGATGATATATACTAGCAAAGTATAGCAAATACATCTTTAACCAATTAATAATTGATAATTAATCCCCACAGGTTTAAAGCCTCTTGTGATATTCAATTCCGTAACGGTTTTAACCAGAGGTAATTATCCATTATTCATTAATGAAGTCCGGCCATGAAGGAGATATTATCAATTATAGATATTACCCCCATTCTCGATGGCCACCATGGCGATACTTCCAGAACATTTCTAATAGGGAACCCATCAGCCTCAGCCCGAAAATTGGTAAAAGTAACCAAAGAGTGTATGATGCTAGGGATTGCTGAAATAAAACCAGGGGCAAGAGTTAGAGATATTGGGGCAGCAATTCAGGAATATGCCGAAGCTAACCATTGAGTCACTATCAGCTACAATTTAAGATATGAAGCTAGTTGAACGTCATGTTATTACCAAATCGTATTATTTGTGGTCACAAGTTGACCACAAAGCTTTTTTGTCAAAAAATCTGTTCAATTTAGCTAACTATTATTATCGTCAATACCTCTTTGAAAACAAAAAGAAATTAAATTTTAATCAACTGTATCATCTAGTATCTAAGAGTTACGATTATCAAGCTTTACCTACCAAGGTAAGTAAGCAAATAATCAGGAGATTAGACTCAGCTTGGAATAGTTATTTTTCAGCCTTAAGAGAGTGGAAAAAACAGCCAAATAAATTTTTAGGGAAACCAAAAATCCCAAAATACAAGCATAAGACAAAAGGCCGAAATATTCTGCCCTATCCGAATGAATCAATTTACAAAAAAGCCTTAAAAACAGGAATTTTTCATCTGTCAATGAGTGAAATAAAAATACCCACTGCACAGACAGAAATAATAGAGGCAAGAATTATCCCCAAAAGTAGCTGTTATATAATAGAAATAGTCTATGAAAAATCGGAGGAAACAACAGAAAATAAACAAATAGCAGGAGTAGATTTAGGAGTAAATAATTTAATAGCTGTAACGACAAATAAAACAGGAACTGCACCTCTTTTGATTAAAGGCAGACCATTAAAAGCAATTAACACCTTTTATAATAAACAACGCTCTTATTTACAATCTCAATTAAAAACCAACCATAATAGATGCAATTCTAATCGGTTAAAAAAATTAACTCACCAACGGAATTTTCGAGTAGAGAACTATCTTCATACAGCAAGTAAAAGAGTAATAGATTGGTGTGTTAACCATGAAATAGGAATCTTAATCATTGGGCAGAATCAGAATTGGAAACAAGAGATAAAATTAGGGAAAAAGAACAATCAACAATTTGTGAACATCCCTCACTATAGGTTAATAGAGATGTTAACGTATAAAGCCCAATTAAGAGGAATAAAATTAATAATTACAGAAGAATCTTATACATCTCAATCGAGCTGCTTAGATGGGGATGATTTACCAAAATATGGAGATAAAAAACCGAAATTTAGTGGAAAAAGAGTAACAAGAGGATTGTATAAAACCAGGGAAAATAAATTATTAAATGCAGATGTAAATGGGTCATTCAATATAATTAAAAAAGTAATTCCTGATGTCTTTGACCAGGGAATAAAGGGTTTGCCGTTTAACCCTGTAGTGGTCGTTCCACTTCGAACGACTAAGCTTTAAGGTCTTTGAGTAACTTTGAGTAAGTTTAGTTGAGCGGTAGAAATTCTCACCTTAAATTAATTAAAAAAAACCAATTTTCTGTATAAATTAAGTTATAGATGTCTCGTTTTGAAATGAAGGCTTAAGACATAAAATAATATAGGTAAATTAGCATAGATTTCTTTGAGTACATTTAAAATATAGTTTAAAAAAAATTGAATGCCTTTCCCACCAGAAAGTCCTTGCCTAAATATAGCGATCGCCCGCCTGAATATCCCAGAAGCTAATCATTTTGCCATCTGGGTAATGCAGGCTCCTTTCCAACGGGGATATGTCCATCACGATCAAATTTGGCCAGAAACCTTGTCACAAGCTTGGAAGGCCTGGTTAGAAGTATTCTCTCCCCAAAGTTTACCTGCTATTCCCATCGGAACACCTCAACCAGCTTTAGCATCAACTCCAAATATTCATCCTGCCCCTGCTTCCAACGTCAAAATTAATCGTACCAGTCGCCTGATGCAAAATTTGGGTATTAGCCTATGGCAGTGGCTATTTCAAGGAGAAATTGCTCAAAGTCTCCACCAAAGTCAAGGTATTGCCATTGGGCAAGAACTGCCCTTACAGGTAAGATTGGACATTCGGACACCCGAATTAATTGCCCTACCCTGGGAAATCATGCAACCAGGAATTTCTTTACCTGCTTTTTCTCTAAGTAGAGAAATTTTGTTTAGTCGTACTACCAGTGACGTTCACTCCTTACCACCTCGCCCACCTTCCCCATATTTGAATATTTTGCTGGTGATGGGGGAAAGTTCGCCTCAAGAACAATCATCTTCAGCTAAAGACCACCAATTTTCTACTTTGTCCAAATTAGAACTAGAAGAAGAAGCAGCTCGAATAACTGAGGTTTTAAAACCCCGCGAGATTACAAACCAAAATTTACACAGAGTTAATTCTTTTGTACCTTGCAGAGTCGATACATTAATTCAACCGACTCCAGAAAAATTAATTTCCCATCTAGATAAAAAAATTTATAACGTACTTTTTTATGCTGGCCATGGTAAACCAGGCCCAGATGGCGGTTGGTTATTTTTAGCACCTGAGACTACTATCAATGGTACTGAGCTAGCTCAAGTTCTGGTCCGCAATGGAGTAACCTTGGCAGTATTCAATGCTTGCTGGGGAGCGCAACCAGCTACAGATATATCTTCTGGTCAAGTCGAGGCCATACCGCGCAGTAGTCTAGCAGAGGTCTTAATTCATCATGGAGTACCAGCAGTTTTAGGAATGCGAGATGAAATTGCTGATGGAGAAGCTTTGAGTTTTATTCAAGTTTTTGCCCAATGCTTGAGAGAGGGAATGTTGATAGATCAAGCAGTAGCTGTGGCTAGGCAACAGTTATTAACTCTTTATAGATTTAATCAACCTGCTTGGACTTTACCAGTATTATATATGCACCCGGAGTTCAATGGTCAATTAATTCAAGTTTTCGATGAGTTGGTAACTCAACTACCCACTAACTCTCCGACTTGGATTGGTAGTTCAACTTCTAGGGCTTTTTTACGTTCTCAAGATAATAATAGTGAGGTTTGGCCTATTTGGCCTGGTACGATCGCGGTTGGACGTTCTCAGGAAAATGATGTGGTGATTTTTGAGCGGTGGGTTTCCCAAAAACACGCTGAAATTTTTTCTCGTCGTTTTCCGGGGGAACAGGTTACACCCACTTATTTTTTAAAAGATATTTCTCGTTTTGGTACTTTAATTTATCAGTCTGGTGATTGGCAAAGAATCCATCGTGATGAGGTTGCCATAACATCAGGAACACTGCTAAAATTTGGCAGTTCTCAAGGTCAAGCTTTTGAGTTTGTGATTGAAACAGTAAAAGATTTTAGCTAGTTAATCTAAGTTTAGAATTGCGGAACTAGCTAGGTTGCTTTTGTAGCTGATTAAGTAGGAAATAACAATATTGCTAATTACCTACTTCTATGTTTAATAGAAGATGAATTATTTTTACTCAGGAATAAAATTATGAATGATCAGCCTTCCCACTCTCAGTTTTCTGCTAATAATTCTACCCAAGTAGAATTGGATTTATTGAATTCTATAGTTCTTGATGATATTGCTTATCCTTGGAATCCTGAAGCAGCAGAATCAGATACTTATTTTGATGCTCTTGAACAGGAACTACCATTGTCTGATTTACTAACCGATCTGGAAATGACTTCCGCCTGCGAAGAATTTTATAGTCAAACCAATCTACTTTTTTCTGCGATTGATATCCAGAATTCCTTATCTGAGAAGTTTTCAGGTCTTGCTCCTAAGAATTTACTCAACAAGTTAGGCAAAATTGCTGTTAATGTTGTCGATCGGGTGAATAGTTTAGGATCTATTCTATCTCTTTCAGACCAATTAGTACATTGTGTCAGCGAAGTTTTACCAGGTTGGGATTTGGAAGATTTGGAAGTAATGGCGCGTCCCCTAGCTTATGCGATGCGTGGTAGTCATAATGATGCAGTAGAAAATACTTTGGCAACAATTCAATCAACTTCTTGGTATGATTTGTCAGAAGTTGAACAAGCACGATTGAGTTTAGCGATCGCGCTCTATGCTATATCTAATATATCTAAAGCTAATAATTAATTTTTATCTCCCCAATTTAATATTTTAATAAAAAATAGCAAGCGGTTTTTAGTTTTTTTAATGCTCAATATTTAATTCTGAGCAACTGAACTGAGAACTGCTATATTTTTTTCTTAAAAAGTTATAACCCACATTCCGCACAAGAAAATTTAGCAACCGAAGAAGGAGTCAGGAGACAGGAGACAGGAGACAGAATTTTAGAAGAAAATCATAGCTGCCGTGATTGAGTAGTCATAAGAGCAAGTATTTATGCTTAATTTTTTACTCGGAATTTGATGAACGAAAAAAGTAATTAAGATGATTTGTAACATATAAAGTATAACTCAAAAGTCATGCATTAAGAAGAAAATTATAATGGTCAATAGAAATCAACGATTCAGCAAGTATTTATGCTGAATATTTGACTGAGAATTTGACTCCTGATCGAGGTAAATGAAGATAATTTATATAGTATAAATATTTAAGCAACCTCAGGATTTTATACTAATTTTTATGTTACAAATTGAAGTACGAAATGTAGGTTATAATTAGGGTTTGCTGATTAAATCTAAAAGTATAACAACGTGCGCTGGCATATTTACACATTATTTTTGGTACACCTTTTCGCTTACTGCACTTTGAGCTGAACATTGTAAATACCTGAGCGCTCATTGCTATAGTCATTCCAGTTAAGATTGAGACAAGGATTTCTTACCTTGAAAGAGTTTCAGCTAAAAAAGTGTTCCAGTCTTATTCAGAATGACAATATATGTTGGGGATCGTCTCCACGAAAAGCAGCTCGACTAGCACTATTAATAATAGTGCCACCGTCATTTCAGTTATCAGTTATCATTGGCTTCCATACCAACTGATTTTTGGAAGCTATCAGTAATCATACAGAAAAATTGCGGGCTATCTAAAAACTTATCTGCTAGAACAAAGGACAAAAATATCGGAAAAATCAATCATAGTAATTCACAAAAATATTATTTGATTAGTTCAAAAATTTATTGATGAGACTCAATTTTTTCTAATGTTAATTTCCCCTTTCCCTGGGGTTGAACTTGCTGGTGCTTATGAAGCCTAATTCCTAAAAAAACATCATACAAAAAGCTCCAAAAATTTTTGCCTTGCAATAATCCTAAAGATTGAGGAGAACCTTTAACATCTAATAATGGCTTCATAACTTCATAAGCAGGCTTGTAATTATACCAAGGTATAGAAGGCCATAAATGATGAATTAAATGGTAATTCTGTCCACAAATCAGAATGTTGAGAAAGCCACTTGGATAAACTCTAGCATTGTGCCAGCGATCGCGTTCCTGAAAAGGACGATGAGGTAAATAATCAAAAAATAATCCTAGAGCTAAACCAACAACTAAAGCAGGAGAAAACCAATAATTTAAAATATAATCCACAAACCCAAAATATATGGACACACCTATAACTGTGAATACTACTAAACGGCTAAAAAACCATTCCCAGAGTTCAAATTTCCGCCAAAGTCGTCTTTTAAAAAAGAAGATTTCATGGTAAAAAAAGCGGGCTGCAATTAGCCATAAGGGGCCACCAGTAGAAACAAAATGATCTGGGTCATTTTCTGGATCGTTAACGTGGGCATGATGTTGTAGATGTACTCTTGTAAATACTGGGAAAGCAAAACCTAACATCAACGCACTACCGTGACCTAAAATAGCATTAACTAACCGATTCTTATGGGCTGAATTATGGGACGCATCGTGAATCACTGTTCCTGCCATATGTAGAGCTAGAACATTCATCAAGAAACAACACCAGCCAGGAAAGTGCCAGTACCAGTAACCGCAGGTTGAGGAAACTATTATTCCTACAGCACTCAAAAACATGAGTAAGTTAGTATTTAAGCCTCCAGACGGGCTTAGTAACTCTCTTGGGACTGTCGTTTGCAGCCCTGCCTCCAACATTTTGATTTGCACTCCTCTATAAATTAATTGAGACTTTTTTTTATTACAATACGATATAGACAAAATTTTGTAAAGATATATGAAATAATATTAATATAAACAAAATAATTAGGGTCTGCTGAAAAAGTCTTATGAGTGAGGGTAGGAGACAGGAGACAGGAGACAGGAGACAGGAGAAATGGGAATGTAGAGGAGGTAGGATTAACAATTGTCAGAATGATTTTTCTGCCATAGTCTTGCCTAAAATACTAACTTTTTGAGCATAAAGAGCTGAAAAATTTGCACTTTTTAAAAGCCCCAAAAATGCTAAAGCCTTTATATGTCAATGCTTTTAGATTTAATCAGCAAGCCCTAATTAGAATCTTTAGTTATGGGAGAAATTAAATAAAGTTAATCGCGATCCCGATCATAGAGACCCCGATCCTAAAACTTAAATTAGAAAAAATACAGATTGTTGCTAATTAAACAATTTTAAGAGTAAAAAGTAATTATTAATAGTTACATTGACATCCTTTGAGTATGGTAGTCTAAGGTATCAATCTTGCCCAGTACCATAATCATAAATAAATTAGGTAGAAGGCAGAGGGCAGAAGGCAGAAGGAAAAATTGCTTATGGATTACCCCAAACAATTTTAAGCACCCCCATTGACCAAAAAATAAGGTCTCAAGCATCCCCTTTCAAAGGGAGGCTTTAAACCAGAATTATTTAATTATTAATTATTAATTATTAATTATTAATTATTAATTATTCGGTAACTTTGTCCAAGAGTGAATCAACTTTCTTTAATAATTAATTAAAGAAATATAATTTGTTTTTTCAACTATATATATAGCGTAATTACCTAAATAACACGGGAGCATGAAAGCCATCGTCTTTTAAGCGATGGATGAAAGGCGAGTCGTCGGATTTTAATCCGAAGTATTTTATTTTACCGAAAAGCGACGTTGAAGCTCCCCCGTGTTTCAACCGGGACATAAAAACAAGAGAGTTATTTAGACTAGACAACTTTAGTTGTCCTCTGTTACTATGATCGACAATAACTTTTCGGTCCGCCCGTTTCAAATGTACTGTTGTCAGCAAGTTTTAGTAGGTAAAAATCCTGAATTAATTGCTATCTTAAAATTCTTGTGCGAACAGTCTCACAAACTAACTAACATGGGAATATATTATGGCAGACAATTATATTTTAAGTCTCACAAAACTCTGGGTAAGTATGACTTAGAAAAAGTATACAAAAAGAACAACCACTATAAAGTTTTATATTCACAAGCAGCGCAACAAATATTGAGAACTGTAGCGGAATCATTTCGCTCTTATTATGGTCTTATTATTGCGTATAGTGAAGGTAAAATCACAAACAGACCAAGGATTCCTAACTATAGAAAAAAAGGAGGATTAGCTACAGTTAGTTATCCGGCTCAAGCATTAAAACTTAAAGGTAATCAAATTAGAGTACCATTAGGCAATACCTGTAAGCGCTGGTTTGGTCTAGATTGCTTCTTAATTCCCATTCCTAGTATAAGAGCATTTTATGCTATTAAAGAACTGAGAATATTACCCAGAAATAGATGTTTTTATTGGGAATTTATGTATAAAAAAGAAGTGGTAATTAAACCTCTATTAAATCAAGAAAATGTCTTAGGAATAGACCATGGTGTAAATAATTGGTTGACCTGTGTATCCAATGTAAATACGAGTTTGATAGTAGATGGGAAACACCCACCCCTATCCCCTCCCGGGAGGGGAAATAAAGGGGTGGGTTGGTACAACAAACAGATATCAACTATTAAAGAAAATAAACCTTTGGGATTTTGGTCAAATAGACTAGCTGCCATTACAGAAAAGCGTGATTGCTTCGTTCCTCGCAACCAAATTCGTGACGGTATAAATAAAGCAGCCAGAATAGTAATTAATCATTGTTTAAAAAATTCTATAGGTACAATTGTTTTGGGTTGGAATAAAGGTCAGAAAAATCAAATAGAATTAGGAAAAAAAAGTAATTCAGAATTTGTACCAATTCCCACAGCTAGACTCAAAGAAAGAATAGCTCAGTTGTGCGATGAATATGGAATAATATTTATAGAAACACCAAGAGAGTTATACAAGTATTGCTTCATTTTTAGATGGTGACAATCTGCCTATTTATGGTGAGAAACCCAATGATTGGAAACCGTCACCGAAAAGAATAAAGCGTGGTTTGTAATAGGAGTGGTAATAATTGTTTTGTGAATGCAGACTGTAATGGGGCTGCAAATATAATTGCAAAAGTAAGCAGCAAAGCTGTAGGGGCGATTCGCGAATCGCCCCTACTTAAGCCGACTGTGTAGGGGCACTTTGACTTGTCCCCAGAGAGTGTATCTTTGGTCAGCTAAGAAGAAACCTAGTGCAGGATGGCGGAAATAACTAACCAGTTAAAAAAGGTTCAAAAGCTTGTACAATAACCTTTCTTCCCTTCTGCCTTCTGCTATCCTAGATAACTAAAGCCTCCAGCATAGCTGCCTTTTTGCACTAGCAACACGGATTTATCCTGTTGCGTAGTATCTGCTTAGAATCCCCGTGACTGACCTCCGGGGAGTAGTCAATATTCAGAAATAATTTAAGAATCAAACAGACCTGTTTTAACCTATTACTATTAAAACTTTGAAATTATGCAACTGCAAAATGGCTTACGCCGAACTAAAATTGTCGCAACTATTGGCCCATCTACTACTAAGCCTGATGTACTTCGGGAGTTAATCAAAGCTGGTGCAACAACCCTAAGACTTAACTTTTCTCATGGAACCCATGAAGATCACCAACGCAGTATTCGATTGATTAGACAAACTTCTTTTGAACTAAATCAACCTGTAGCCATCTTGCAAGACCTTCAGGGACCAAAAATTAGATTAGGAAAATTTGAAAATGGTTCAATATCTCTAGAAAGGGGAGATCCATTTATTTTGACCAGTCACTTAATGCCTGGAACTCAAGAAATGTCTTCTGTAACTTATGAACCCCTAGCAGATGAAGTGCCAGAAGGAGCAAAAATTCTCCTTGATGATGGCAAAGTAGAAATGTTGGTGGAAAAAGTAGACAAAGCAGAGAAACAATTACATTGTCGGGTGGTAGTTGGTGGTCCTCTTTCCAATAATAAAGGTGTAAATTTTCCTGGGGTTTATCTCTCAATTAAAGCACTGACAGACAAAGACCGAAAAGACTTAATGTTTGGTCTCGATCAAGGAGTAGACTGGGTAGCATTAAGTTTTGTGCGTAACCCCCAGGATGTTTTAGAGATTAAACAATTAATTGCTAATGCGGGAAAAAAGGTTCCTGTGGTGGCAAAAATTGAAAAACACGAAGCGATCGAACAAATGGAAGAAATTTTGGCTTTGTGTAATGGGGTAATGGTTGCTCGTGGTGACTTAGGAGTGGAGTTGCCAGCAGAAGAAGTGCCACTTTTGCAAAAGCGACTGATATCAACATCTAATCGAATGGGAATTCCGGTAATTACTGCGACTCAAATGTTAGATAGTATGGCTAATAACCCCCGTGCTACCCGTGCTGAAATTTCTGATGTGGCAAATGCAATTATTGATGGTACGGATGCAGTAATGTTATCTAATGAGACAGCAGTAGGTAATTATCCTGTGGAAGCCGTGGCAACAATGGCAACGATCGCTAAACGCATTGAGCAGGAAATTATTACTTGCAACGTTTCTAGTATGAATGATACAGGTCATTCAATTCCTAATGCAATTAGCCAAGCGGTGGGTCAAATTGCAGAACAGATAGAGGCAGCAGCTATTATGACTCTGACTAAAACAGGTGCAACAGCGCGAAATGTTTCTAAGTTTCGACCAAAAACTCCTATCTTGGCAGTGACTCCTCATGTAGATGTTGCTAGACAGTTACAATTGGTTTGGGGAATAAAGCCATTACTGGTGTTAGACTTAGCTTCTGCAGGTCAGACTTTTCAATCTGCAATAAGTGTTGCTCAGGAGAAGGAGTTATTATTTGATGGAGATTTAGTGGTCATGACTGCAGGTACAATTCAAGGTGTGGCAGGTTCAACCGACCTGGTTAAGGTTGAGGTGGTGACTGCAGTGTTAGGTCAAGGTACTGGTATTGGTCAGGGATATGCTAGTGGTCGCGCTCGTGTTGCTCATAGTGTCAAAGAAGTCAGAGATTTTAATCCTGGAGAAATTTTGGTAGTTAATCACACAAATGCTGAATTTGTGGATGCAATGCAAAAAGCAGCCGGAGTAGTAACGGAGGAGGATAGTATTACCAGTCATGCAGCAATTATTGGTTTACGGTTAGGACTACCAGTTATTGTGGGGGTGAAGAATGCTACCAGTGTGGTTCGCGATGGCACGATTTTGACTTTGGATGCTCAGAGAGGTACGGTATATTCAGGAGCTACTCGAAGATAGGTGAATTAGTGGTTATCAGCTAAGACTAATTTTATAAGTCAAAAGTCAAAAGTCAAAAGGCAAAAGTAAGAAGTAAAAGAAGTAAGAAGTAAGAAGAAAATTATAGTGGTCAACAGGAGTCAAGGATTCAGTAAATATTTATGCTTAATATTTAACTGAGAATTTGACTCCTGAATTCAAAATTCAAAATTCAAAAGTCAAAAGTCAAAAGTAAGAAGTAAGAAGAAAATTATAGTGGTCAACAGGAGTCAAGGATTCAGTAAATGTTTATGCTTAATATTTAACTGAGAATTTGACTCCTGAATTCAAAAGTCAAAAGTCAAAAGTAAGAAGTAAAAGAAGTAAGAAGTAAGAAGTAAGAAGAAAATTATAGTGGTCAACAATAGTATAAATACCTAAGCAAGTTACGGATTTTATACTAAATTTTATGTTATAAATTGAAGTGTGGAATGTAGGCTATAATTCTCTTGACTCCTGAGTTCTGACTTCTACTCTTTAATTAGGGTTTGCTGAATAAAGTCTTTTTGCTCTTTGTAGGGAGTAGGGAGTAGGGAGTAGTTAGGATGTAGAATAAATGGGAATTACGGAGTCAGTGTCCAAAACAATAATCAGAGTGATTTGTCGGCTTTTGCTACTCGAAAATACTCACGTTTTTAACTTAAGCTTGCTGAAAAGCTCATACTTTTTCAAGATATAAAAAGCCTCAAAGCAATATCAGTAAGTGCTTTGAGATTTAATCAGCAAGCCCTAGTTAATTAAAGCAAATGGCAACCCAGTCAGCAGTAACATAATAGGTACTGTTATAGCTGATTTTTCTTCAGAAATATTGGAAATTTTTTGACAACCACTATACATAGTTAAAATTGTATAACAAAGGGCAAAAATAACTAAAATAATACTAATTACCAAGTTATTGAAAACTCCGCTAAGTAGTACCATGAAACCTAGAGGTAATAGCGATGCACCTGCTGTAAATAAATCTCCTGTTAAACTACCATCAGCTTTGAAAATAAGTCTGGCAAAACCACTTGTAACTGTCAAATTTACAAAGGGAATAATACCGATAATTATTAATAATAAAAATTCTGTATGATTTGCTTTATCTAATCTCTGTAAAATTAGATTAGTTCCTACTACAAAACAAATTTCAAATATTATGCCAAATAAAACTGCAACGTTAAATGCCCTTCTTTGTTCTAACTGAGTAAAAGCTGGTAATAAACCTCCTATGGGATTAGGAAGAAAAATCTTTACTGCTATCCAAGCATCCTGAAAAGTTGTCTGAAATATTTCTAATATTTCTAACCATGAAAAATGGTGTAAGTTTTTAATAGCTTCTAGCGCTCTTTGAGAATTAGCTTTATCTCCTTGATCTGCAAAAAGTTGAGCAGCTTTTTTAAAATCAATTATTGCCAGACGATGTTCTTGCAACTCTAGATAAACTAAACCACGTTGATAATAAACGTGAGCAAAATAGGGATTTATTTCTAATGCTTTGCTATAGTCTTCCATGCCAGCCTGAATGTATCTTAATTTCATACGACATAGACCCCGATAATAATAAACTTCTACTAAGTCTGGGTCTAAAAATAATGCCTTTGTATAATCAAGATCGGCACTCCGGTAATCTTGCAGTTTATAACTAGCAAATCCTCTACGATATAAAACTTCTGCCCAATTAGGATTAATTTCTAGTGCTTTTGTGTAATCTGCTATTGCACCTTGATAATCTCCAAGCTCACTTTTTGCAACTCCTTGTTTATATAATTCTTTGACTTGTCCTACTGTTTTATCATATTGCGATCGCCTCAATGGATCGGAAAGAATTTCATACATTGAGTTGATTTCTTTAAATTTTTCTGCTGCATTTATATCTCCTGGATTTACATCAGGATGATACTGGCGTGCTAGGCTATGATAAGCTTTTTTAATCTGTTCTGTGGAAGCATTTTTTGATACCCCTAGAACTTCATAATAGTTACACTCTTTTTCCATCTAATCCTAGTTTCTAAAAGCACTATTTTAGGCAATTATTCCTGATTATATCATAAAGTATTTCAATGTTTATTGGAAACAAGATATTTATCAATTTGCAATAATTTTTAGATGGAATTTTTAACTTGATCTCGAGGGATAAGCATTAACAACCAATATTAAAATCTATACATCACTATTTTAAAAAGTGCTTTAATATCAGTTTGATAAATGTTCGTTACAAATGGTAGAAGTAAGAAAGAAGGAAGAGGGAAGAAGGAAGAAGGATTGAATTTTGAAAAGAAAGGGAAAAACAATAGAAATAAATATCTAAAATGAACTAGATCAGCTATTTTTAAGCATATCCGAAGTTAAGACAATTAATAAAGCTTTTATCCTAAACTAAAAGTAATAGCTAATGCCTGACGGCTGAATGCTTACTTTAAGACAACTATTTATGCTAAATCCTGAATCGGTATCCCTCACTCCTACCCAGGCAAAAATACTGTTTCAGCAAACCCTAATGATGGCTATTTTTAAAGTAAAAGTTAAACCAAATTCTCAACAACAAAGTATTGAAGCAGAAGTAGATGGCAGTTTCAAAGTATGTTTGAAATCTCCGCCAGTAGATGGTAAAGCTAATCAAGAACTAATCAAACTATTGGCAAAAAAGTTTAATGTGAAAAAATCAGAAATTACAATTAAATCGGGTTTATCTTCAAAGAATAAATTGATTGAAATACCTCTACCAAAAATTTAACAAATTATTCTGTGTCTAGAGAGGCTAATTCGTAAGCATTTAGCTATTAGCTGTCAGCTATCAGCAATAAGACTCTCTCATATTAGGATAGTGTTTAAATTAAAATAGACTTTAATGGCAAGGGAGCCAACTTTTGTCGTAAGAGAATTAAATATTGCTTTGATCGTCAACTAAAAGCAATAGCTGTTTGCGTAGCATCCCTCTTCTAGCTATCCATTACCCACATCTTTCTTAACATAAAACTTGACAAAAATATCATTTGATGTATTAGAGGCTGAAAGCTCCTAGTATCGTTGCGATCGCAACTACAAAAAACAACTTTTAGGAGTACACAAGTTAGTCAATTTGTCAAAGCTTGTAAAACCAACAAAATGCTCGTAAGCTTTTGATAATAGGCATTATCCACTTTTGTAAAGAATTTTGCTGATAAAGCATAGCTCTTCTAGGGGGACTTTTGATTTGATTTAATACCCATAAATATGCTATAATATTCTTAGTTAAAAACAACAACAATGAAAGCCAGGTACAAATATCGAATTTATCCAACAATTGGACAAAAACACCGATTAGCAAAGCTATTTGGTTGTGTCCGTACAGTCTGGAACGATAGCCTAGCTTGTTATCAGGAAAAGTATATTTTAGGTCAGAAAAAACCAAGTAACTCTGAGCTGCAAAAACTCTTTATTACTCAAGCTAAAAATACTGAAGATAGAGAATGGCTATCAGAGGTTTCAGTTGTACCATTACAGCAATCATTAAATGATTTAAACCAAGCTTATCAAAACTTTTTTAGTTCAACAAAAGGTAAAAGAAAAGGTAAAGCAATTAAACCTCCAAGATTCAAAAAACGCAGGTCAAAACAAACTGCCAGGTTTACCTTAAGAGGGTAAGCATTCAGCTAGCTCGCTGTCAGCTATCAGCAATAAGACTCTCTCATACTAGGACAGTGTTTAAATTAATATAGATTTGAAGTGCAAGGGAGCCAACTTTTATAGTAAGACAATTAAATATTGCTTTGAGCCTAAACTAAAGGCAATAGCTGATAGCTGATGGCTGACGGCTGAATGCTTACTTAAGAGGTTTTCAAGTACATGAAGACAAAGTATATTTAGCAAAAATTGGCTTATTCAAAGTAGTATGGTCAAGACCTTTACCAGGAGAACCATCATCAGTAACAGTCATCAAAGATTCAGCCCATAGATATTTCTTGAGTTTTGTAGTAGAAATTCAACCACAAAAACTACCAGAATCTAGCAAATCAGTAGGCATAGATTTAGGCATTTCTACATTTGCTACATTCAGCAATGGTCAAAAAGTAGACGCACCAAAACCATTAAAAAAACGAATTAAAAAATATAGAAAATTAAGTAAATCATTATCCAAGAAAACTCAAGGTTCTAAAAGATACGAAAAAGCTAGACTTAGGGTAGCTAAATTTCATGCCCTACTTAAAGACACTAGAACAGATTTCCTGCATAAGTTATCTACTGAAATAATTCGTGAAAACCAAACAATTATTCTGGAAGATTTAAACGTTTCTGGAATGGTTAAAAACCGTAAATTATCCAGAGCAATTTCTGATTTAGGTTGGAGACAATTCCGGACATTCTTAGAAGGGAAAGTAGAAAAATATGGTCGTGATTTGAGAGTAATTAGTCGTTGGGAGGCGACGACTCAAAAATGTTCATGTTGTGGTTTTCGTGGAGGCAAATTAGACCTTCAAGTGCGAGAATGGGAATGCCTTAATTGTGGTGCAAAACACGACAGAGACAAGAATGCAGCAATAAATATATTAGTCGCGGGCGGGCAGCCCGAGACATTAAACGGACGTGGAGGCAAGTGTAAGACTACCGCCAAGGTAGCAGCAGCCTGTGTTAGCGGCAGCTATGCGAAGCAAAACGTCAACCCGCCGAGGAGTTACGGCTCGGTAGGAATCCCCGTGCCTAACAGCCGGGGAGGATGTCAACTTCTAATTCATCTAATTTTTGTTTAACCGCCTGAATATCTTGCCACATTAACCACTTTGGTTTGCCTGGCTCCCGAGAAGGATTTCGCAAAAGATAAGCTGGATGAAAAATGGGCATACAAAGTCGCCCTTCCCATTCCACCCATTGCCCCCTTATTTTAGTTATACCTCGTTTCTCACCAGTCAAAGCTTTAACTGCCGTTGCTCCAGTTAAAAGAATAATTTTCGGGTCTACAAGACGTATTTGCTCTAGTAAGTATGGTTTACAAGCTTCTATTTCTTGAGTTGTCGGAGTCCGATTTTCAGGCGGCCGACATCTAATAGCATTAGAAATATAAACGTGGCGATCGCTACTTAGCTCCACGGACTCCAAAATTTTGTCCAGCAGTTGCCCAGACCTACCAACGAATGGTAAACCTTGTTCATCTTCATTTTGACCGGGTGCTTCACCAATAATCATAATTTCTGCCTGGGGGTTGCCTCTCCCAATAACAGCATGAGTACGGTTTTTTCCTAGTTCACATCTGCAACATTGGTTACAATGGTCTGCTATTTGCTCCATTGTTTGATATGTTTCTGATGGAATTGGAATTTTAGCATCTGTGGGAATGAGGTTGGAGTCGAAGTCTAAATCAGAGGTAGATTCTGAATAATCATTATTGTTTGACCAGTCGAAGAGACTAAGTTGTTTTTCGTTAGACATGAAAATGCTATATTTTAAATTAGGTTATTTTGGTAATACAAGTAAGCAAGACACTCACTATGACACTAAACCTTAATAACTCGATACAAAGAAAAACTTAAGGCGATCACCGAAGTTCTAAGAGTGTTAAACTAGAGTCAAACTAATGGAAAGATAGCAAAAAACCCATGTTAGTTCCAGCTATGTTAGAAGTCCAGTTCAGTAATCTGGTAACTCTTGCGACTATTCAGGAGTTTCAGACTACACGACAGACCATTCAGGAGTTTCAGACTACACGACTTACAGAAGTTCCCAAAATTCCACAGAAAAATAGCAAAAAACCTATGTTAGTTCCAGCTATGA
>NZ_JAAHHG010000770.1 GCF_010692555.1 Okeania sp. SIO3B5
GTAGCATCGGAGCGTGTATAAAATTAAGGTGACACTCTTGAGAAAACCTTCTGCCTCCCCCCCTTTCAAAGGGGGGTAGGGGGGATGCCTCCTGCCTTCGGACAACCATTGTCTAATTATTCAACCGAACATGATATAAATCCCTTAATAGCTATCGCCGACATACAAAGGGGAACTACTCTTTGACATACTCTCCGGCCTAAAGGCGCGGAGATTCTCCTGAAACCAGGATTCTTGGTTCACTGAGTCCACTTAAACTAATTACCTTGCGATACTTAGCCCAGAGATGGTTCTCACGCCTGCGCGTTTGCTCTATTCCAAGAGCCTGTTCCCGTATGCCCTACGGTACAGTTCAAACCTCAAACAAAAATTTTGGTTCTCTGGTACTTGTTGCTTAGAGCAATTCCTAAGTACAAGCATTACTGTACAAAACCCCATAACTCTTCTCTTGGTCAGCATTCCGCAAGCGAGCTGACGGCGACGCGGGGTCTGACCGCAGTTTTCAAGGTGTAAACGCTACAGTTAAGTAGCTATAGGTTTTTAGAGCGGTTGAATACCTTTCCGCTGTTTCCATAATAACATAAAGTCCCCCTAAAAGGGGGAGGCTTTAAACCCAATTTTTCGGTAAGAGCGAGCGTGTTATACTTTTTAACAAAAAATATTCTAAGCATTCAGTTATTTGTGGTCAACTCTTCCTGCGGAATGCTTACTAAAGATTAGCTATAAATTATTGAACTGGCAAGAAGATAGTCATAATTTCCCCTTTTGTTGGTCGTTGCCGCACTACTAATTTTCCTCCCATTGCTTGAAAAAGATTTTTAGTTACTTTTAAATTTAAACTAAGATTACCTGTTTCTGGTTGAAACATTAATAAAGGACCAATAGATTTAAAGGGTGTTTTTGTGCAACTGGTAAAAGGTGAGTGACTTTTTCCACCCATATTAGAATCAGATTTAAGCTGCAATTTTAACTGACTTCCAGCTAACATTACTTCCACCTGCATAAGACTGCCAGGAGGTAAATTTCGTGAAAAGTTTTCAATCAAATTTCCTAATACTTGGTCAAGCATAATAGGGTCACTAACAACCGTTGGCATATTAGGAGGTAAAATAACTTTGAGAGTATGATTTCTTTGAGTTGCTTTTTGTTGCCAACGAGGTATACTATTTTGAAAGACTTGAGCTAGAGGAATAGTTGTTAATTGTAAGTATGAATTTTTTTCCTTGAATAGTTGCTGAGTTTCTAATTCTGCTGCTCTAAAAATTAGATTAAAGCGGTCTATTTGGGAAGTACATTCAGCATCAATCATTTGTAAACGCTTTTTTATTACTTCTTGATTAAGATTTGGACGCTTTAATAATAGGCGAGTTAAAGTCTGAATTGTTGCTAAAGGAGTTTTGACTTCATGGGCGATCGCTTGTAACAGTTCTACATCGGGAGATTTAAAATTTTCAATGGTAGATTTTAGTGATAAAGTCGTTTTCTGATTGTTTTTATTTTTGTCATAAGTATTGACTTCTAATTTTTCATTTTTACTATCTACAGTTGGTAAATTATCTAATAATAAACGACTAAATTTCATCACTATTTTATAGTTTGGTTCGCGAGGTGGAATTTTATCAAATATGCCGTCTAAGATTGCTAATTTTTGAGAATATCGATCGATACTTTTTCGATGTTTATCGACATTTTTAGAATAAAAATTGGTAAGTAATACTATTCGTTGACGTAAGATAATCCATGCTCTTTCAACTACTTCTGGGTCAAAAGAAAATAGAAAAGCTGGTGTATTATCTATGCTTTTTCCTAAGACCATAACTAAACTAAATTCAGCAGTTAAGACTAAACAGAACTGCTCATTTATTATTGGGTCTTTAGTTGACAAAGGTAGTATTGGTATAAAATCAGAAAAGGAATTTATACTATCTGCTCCTGGTAATAGAGGCAAACTTTGTCTTCTAAAAATAGATGACCAATCTAAATTTTCCTGTATTTCACTGGTAAAAACTGAAGTATAAAAATTTGTAGTTAAAACAGGATTTGTTAAAATAGGAGTAGGACTAGATAATACTAATCCACGATATGATTTTAAATGAGAAAAAAATGAATTAGGATTAGACTCTTTTGAATTTATACTAGAATCTCTCCCGTTCAATAAATCAATAGTTTTTATAATATCTTGATTTTTAAAATCTCCATCGTCTAATATTTTTGATGAATTTTCTAATAATTGATTGACAGTAGCGATCGCGCTATACCATTCCTTTTGAGCCTTTAAATACAAATCTTGATTTCTTTGTCTCATCAAAGGAGGAGAATTTTCCTTTGCCAATTCCATTGTTTTTGTAGGCAAATCATCACTTGACATTTCTAGGGCAAAAATGTCACTTAAAGTTGGTAATATATAGTTATAGTTGTCCATTTTTTTCATAAAATAAATAATCTTAATTTATTAACTGTTGAAGAAGGAAGAAAGAAGAAGGAAGAAGGAAGAAGGAATAAGGAAGAAGGAAGAAAAAATGGATGGGGATGGTCTTCGACAAGCCGCTCCGCATCTACAAACTCCAACCAATTGTAAACACCGTGTAGACGGTGGGGAATTAAACCTAAAATAACAAGATAAGTTTAAACTTCTACAAAAACTTTAACTAGCTTTGCTAAAAAGAATAGTAAAATAAAATGCAAAACTTTCAATATTTTTTTCTTGTCTTCTGTATTAAATTTTGTCTACTAAGTTTTATAGTACTCGAAGGAAAGGTTAGGAAAGATCGAAAGCTTAAAACTCATACAAGATAAGATTTTGCCTTTTTCCTTATTTCTTCTTTTTTCTTCCTTCTGCTATACACCTAAGAATAAAAAATCGGATAATATTTAATTAATGGGAAAATTGCTCCTCAGTTAGATTGAAGCATTCCCCGATTAGTTGTCCAAAAAATAAGTCAACCATTAATACTTAGGGTATCGGTATTTATCCACTACTGATGTTGGTAGAACCGAACTAAATAACCGCAATCTCCGCTTATGATGATAAAAGTCAATAATTTGATTGTTGAATTGATAGAAAACTGTAACTAATATCAATTCAGTTGAAAGATTTCACAAATAACTTTGCTTCTGATGATGTGAAATAATTAGGGTTTGCGCTCAAAAGTCTTTTTTAAGGAGTAGGGGATCCACCCCAACCCCTCCCAGGAGGGGAGTAGGGGAGAATTTTTTTGCCCAACTATGCGCTCTTTAATGCGCTCCATGCATGAGCATGAAGAGCTGAAAAC
>NZ_JAAHHG010000771.1 GCF_010692555.1 Okeania sp. SIO3B5
CCCACCCCTAACCCCTCCCACTCCCAACCCACCCCTAGCCCCTCCCAACCCACCCCTAGCCCCTCCCAACCCACCCCCAGCCCCTCCCAGGAGGGGAGGGGGAGACAGGAGGAACGGGGAATGAGCGAAGAGGTAGGAGCGGGCGTTTTGTCTCTCAATTTTTCTGCCATAATCATCCTAAGATACTAGCATGCATGAGCTTTTTCTACCGAAAATAGGCGCACTTTTTTCAACTCTAAAATGCTAAAACCAATATCATATCATGTCCGATAGCATCGGAGCGTGTATAAAATTAAGGTGACAATGAAAGAAAACCTTCTGCCTCCCCCCCTTTCAAAGGGGGGTAGGGGGGATGCCTCCTGCCTTCGGACAACCATTGTCTAATTATTCAACCGGACATCATATCAGTCAATACTTTTAGAATTAATCAGCACGCCCGAAAATAGTACAAATTGACTAATATATATTATAATAGTGGCCGAAAAATTTTCAGGAGTTGGTTTATGCTCGAAAAATTTTTTTATCTCAACGTTGGCATTTATACCCGCGCTCTCCCGTAGGGGAGCGAAGGGATGGGAATGCCAATCAATAAGAGCGGTTTTACGAATAATCTGTTAGAATGTAAATGTTGAAAAGTAGGTAGTAGATGGTTGAAAAAGCGTACAAATTTAGATTTTACCCAACTCCGGAGCAGGAAAGTCGGCTCTTGAGAACTTTGGGCTGTGTACGTTTAGTCTACAACAAAGCCTTAGCTGCCAGGACTCAAGCTTGGTATGAACACCAAGAACGAGTCGGCTACAAACAAACCTCAGCTATGCTGACGAACTGGAAAAAACAGGAAGATTTAGATTTTCTCAGAGAAGTAAGTAGTGTACCGCTTCAGCAAGGCTTAAGGCATTTACAAACTGCTTTTCCTGCGGAATGCTGCGCAAACACCAACTTTTTTAGCGGACGGACTAAATATCCTAAATTTAAGAAAAAACGTAATGGTGGTAGCGCAGAGTTTACAAAGTCTGCTTTCAAATGGCTTGATGGTAAAGTCTATCTAGCTAAATGTTCTGAGCCATTACCGCTCAGGTGGAGTAGGCAACTACCCCAAAACTGTGCGCCTAGTACAATTACTGTTAGACTTGAACCAAGTGGTAGATGGTCTGTATCTCTGAGAGTGAACGATGTCAGGGATTTGAGGCTGAAGCCGACTAACTCTCCAAGTGGGGATTGACTTAGGAATAACAAGTTTACTAACAACAAGTGATGGAGAAAAAGTTGCCAACCCAAAGAATTTTCAGAAGTTACATAAAAAACTAAGGTTAGCCCAGAAGTCTCTGGATAGAAAACCCGACAAAAAGTCTAATAATTATCAGAAAGCGAGGCTGAAAGTAGCTAGAATACACGCCAAGATTAAGAATTCAAGACTTGATTACACCCACAAGCTAACTACTCAACTGATTAGAGAAAATCAAACTATTGTAGTTGAGGAAATAGCCGTAAAAAACATGGTCAAAAACCACAACCCACCCCCATCCCCTCCCGGGAGGGGAGCAAGAGGGGTGGGTAGTGATGCTAACTGGGGAGAATTAGTGAGACAATTAGATTACAAAGCTGATTGGTATGGACGAGAGTTAATCAAAATTGACCGATATTTTCCTAGTTCAAAGCGCTGCTCTAATTGTGGTCATGTAGTAGAAAAATTACCTTTAAGTATTAGAGAGTGGGATTGTCCTGAGTGTCGCAGACGCCATGATAGGGACATAAACGCTGCAATTAATATTTTGCGGATGGGAACCCGCGTCGGCGTCAGACGCAAGGGAACGCCCACCAAGAAGGCTGCGGGACTCGCAGCGTCAGCCTGTGGAGCGCGCTTTTAGACCCGAAGAGAGTAAATCCTTTCAGGCAGGTGCTATGTTAGCGCAGCTCCTCTGTCAAGAGGCAGCAGGAAGCCCCTAACAGCGATGCTAGGGAATCCCGCGCTGTCTCGTGAGAGCAGCGTCGGGAGGATGTCAAGTAGAACATATATTGAGCTATAAGGTATCAAAAATAATATTTTTTTTATAACTGTAAATTTTTTTGAATGATTCAAAATTTATGCTACCACATCAGCTAGGTTGTAGATGATGACAAATACCTTGAAAAATTGAGGTTCTAAGTAATGTTAAAGCGATTTTTTCAGTTTGTTGGACTATTGACTGCAGTAGTCTTGTTGAGTACAACTCTAGGGTTTTCTCCTGCCCAAGCCCAAGTTCTTAAAGGCCCTGTAGGAAGGACAACCACTGAGTTTTATAATTTCCCTAAAGCCACCACATTAGGTCCAATTGCTGAAATCACTGTTCATCATGGATTTATTATTGATGGCTTTGAGGTAACTTATGCCAATGGAGAATCATTTGAGAATGGAGGTACTGGGGGCGGCAAGACCACCATCTCTTTCAGTGAGGATGATCCATTAGTAGAAGTAAGTGGTTACGTTGCTGACTATTCATATGCTGGCAACGAACCCTTAATTGCTCAATTAACATTTAAGACTCTGAAGGGCAATATCTATGGTCCGTTTGGTACTATGCAAGCAACATCAAACCCAGAACCATTCACCTTGAAAGCTGCCCAACCCACTATTCAATCATTCTTCGGCAGCGCCTCTGGTTATCTGACCTCTTTGGGAGTTTATATCGAAACTGAGTGCGAATAAACCGGAGATAGTTCTTAACAAAACTCGCTGAAAAAAGCAGAGTGCGGGGAGTGTGAGAGGGGTGGGGAGAAAGAGAAAGAGAAAGTAGGAGGAATAATTGTAGCTGTATCTTTCTGTGTTTGTCTGCCCAAAGTCTTAATTTTTTGGTCACTCAAGCTGAAAAGTTGGCATTTTTTTTTCGCTCCAAAAAGGCACTTACTTTTATATGTCAGTGCTTTGAGATTTAATCAACAAACCCTAGCTAATCTCTACTCCCCCACTCCCCTTTTCCCCTCCTGGGAGGGGGAGGGGCGAGGGGTGGGTCCCCCACTCCTTTTCAGCAAACCCTAATTAGGGCTTGCTGATTAAACCTAAACGTCTTTAAAGATAAAGGTAAGTGCCTTTTTGGGTCTGAAATACCTTGGTTTTCAGCTGTTCATGCTCAAAAATTTACCATTTTAGGCAAAAGTTGGGCAAAAAAAAATTACTTTCCTACTCCCCTACTCCCCTACTCCCCCACCCCCCCACCCCCCCCCCCCCCCCCTCCCCCCCCCCCCCCCCCCCCCCCCCCCCCCCCTCCCCCCTCCCCCCCCCCCCCCCTCCCCC
>NZ_JAAHHG010000772.1 GCF_010692555.1 Okeania sp. SIO3B5
AGAAGTTGGCCACCTTGTAGGCCACAGATATATAGTTGTAAAGAGGTTAGGTATGCACCCTTCCATTCCTTACGGGCTATACGTTTAAAGCCGTTGGACTTAAACTTTTTAGCTCAACGAATCGCACGTCCCCATGTCTCCGTGTCAAATAACAAACGTCACCGTGTCACCGTGTCACCGTGTCTCCGTGTCTCCGTGTCTCCGTGTCAAATCTTAAAAACTTACCCTTGTAAGCACTCCCCCACTCCCCTACTCCCTACTCCCTACTCCCTACTCCCTACTCCCTTTCATAAGAAATATGTTCTGACTTATAAGCAGGGGGTTCAACGTGAATCATAATTCTGGCAGGATAAAACCTTTCTTGTAGACGTGCTTCTACCTTTTCAGTAATTTTATGAGCAGTTTCTATATTATCAGTATCAACAACCATGTGCATTTCAATAAATACCTGACGACCAATAACTCCACGAGAGGCAATGTCGTGACAGTTAACTACTCCCGGAACTTCCATGGCGATCGCATGAATAGCTTCTGGTGCAACTGCCATATAATCAACCAACCAAGGCAAATTTTCTTTCAAAACTTCCCAAGCACTACCAAACACTAAAAGAGCGACGGGAAAAGCTAAAACTACATCCAACCAACGAAAAATAGGTAAATTCCAAATATTTCCTTGCCAAATACCAATTAATCCAGCTATAACAATTACTGTCACCCAGATATCGCTCATCGTATGGTGAGAGTCGGCAATTAAAATACTACTACCGATTTTTTTTCCTACCCGACGTTCATAAAATGCGACAAAAATATTAATCCCAAGCACTATCAATAACGTACATAGTGCAGGTAGGGAAATATTTACTTCTTGAGTACCCTCCACTATTTTTTGTATTGCTCCACTGAGAATCTCAAAACAAGCAATACCAAGGAAAACAGCGATACCTAGAGCGCCAATAGCGTCAAATTTTTGATGTCCGTATGGATATTGTCGGTCTGGTTTAGGAGAGGCAAGATGATTTGTGACTAACCCTAAAATGTTATTAGCACTATCAGTAACACTATGCAAAGCATCAGCAAATAGACTCAGAGAACCTGTCCAAAATGCTATTCCAGCTTTGATTAACATCACTAATAAATTTAGTAGTAAAGTTATGATTAAAACTTTGCGGACTTGTTGACGATTATCGGTAGACATGGTTCATTTCAGTTATCAGTTATCAGTTATCAGTTATCAGTGCCTCAATAAAATCAATTATTATTCAGACATCATCAATTATTCCCCATTTTCCCTGTCCCCTGTCCCCTGTCCCCTGTTTTATGGAGATGTCTATTAATAACTATTTTACTCAAACTTTTAAGAATACTAAGAACATCAAGCGGATAGTAATTGCTTGAGATTGAATAGTTTTAACCATAAATTTAATCAGTAACTTAGCTGAAAAATAGTTATTAACAAATCTACAAATATATCCTACTAATAATGCTTTTCTAACAACTCACGCTGCATATTAGTGATAGTCACCCCGTGAGCTAATCAAGGCTTTGGACTATGCAATTCTTGAAACCAAGGGACTTAAAAAGTTTACCATAAAAGGATTACAAAATTGGTGGGCACGCTTACAGTAGTTTCTCTAGTTTTAGCCGTATATATAAAATAATAGTTAAGTGGATTTTAGAAATATGCTCGTATATGGACTATTAATTTTAGTAATTATAATATTTCTCATCCGTTCCTCTAGTTTAAATATGATTCAAGAACCGAAAACTTGGACTTCATCAGAGCGAACAAGGTCTATTTTCCTCTTTCTGTGGAAGTTTATCAGCTATCTGGGTCTGTCTGCAATTTTTATATCTCTAGGACTCATGATGGGCGTTATTGGCTATCATTGGGCAGCAGGTTTGAGTTGGATAGATTCTCTAGTAGAAGCTTCGATGATTCTTAGTGGTATGGGACCAATTAGTCCCCTCTCAACTACTAGCGCGAAAGTATTTGCTTCTCTCTATGCACTCTTTAGTGGTTTGGTTTTTGTCATAGCGATGGGAATTCTTTTATCTCCTTTGGTGTATAGTTTGTTAAGTCAATTTCGTGTTCATCTCAACAATGAAAACTACCAACAAGATGAGCATTTAGCAAAATGATAAAGATGTAGAACTGAAAAATAAATGTTTGCAAGTTGTTAAAGTTAAAGATGAATTTATCAGAGCTATATTCTGATTTTTAATGGTTCCTAAATGGGATTTATACTGATATTAATCTAGCTTTTACGAAAGCTTTTTTCAAATTTCTAAGTAATCTTTGAGCTTGATGTTTATAAAGTGGTTTAGGCAATATTCGTGGGACTAAAGTATTAGTTGTTGAATTTGTATTGTGGGGTTGATTATTAGGAGTTTGTGAGGACATTGGGTATCTAATACAAAGGGTAATTTTAGTTATCAGTTATCAGTTTTTAGCTGCGAAAAAAGAATGTGATTAATCATAATATTAATTGGCTTTGTTGATTCTGGGCATGATATAGAATCGGGTTATATAGTATATGTATATGACTAGGAATGAGATGGAATCCGGATAAGTAGTTGATGAAAAATTTTATACCTTCTCACCTTATTCTTTCCCTTCTGCCTTCTGCCTTCCTTCTGTAGATACGATAAGTATTTAACCGGATTCTATATAGCGTTTTTATTTGGGATGTGGAAACTGAGTCCTATTAAAAAGGGAATAGGGAATAGGGAATAGGAAATAGTAAATAAGGAAAAACAGTATTAACATAGTGGTAAACATAAGGATATATGGTACTCAAGACAGCGCTTTTTTATTAGAAAAAATCTCAATCTAGATTTACATCTCATTTGGAAATGCTATATTAATATTAACTTTTTCCTGTTCCCAAGTACGGTGTTCCCTATTCCCTATAAACCTTTTCATAATATTTTGATAGTTAAAAACAAAAAAATTAGCTTTTCAAACACATTTTACTTAAACAAATCAGCTTGTTAAAAATAGTGGAATATGTTCATTAAGCTAGTATAAATTATTTATATAGCAAGCAACAGTGGGAAAAATATTTCCCTTCTCAAATTCATCATTATCGAAAAATTCAGGTATAAAGCCTCTCCATTCATGGAGAAAAAAGCGGTCGATTTTCGCAGCTTCCCGTAGGGTGGGATGGCGTTTTGCTCCGCAACATATAAAGCGTTTGCGGTAGCATTCGGTAAGGAAAGCGGCTCTGCCAAGAGC
>NZ_JAAHHG010000773.1 GCF_010692555.1 Okeania sp. SIO3B5
ATTATACTACTGTGAAGCCAACGGATTTGATATCATTCATTATTCATTATTCATTATTCATTATTCATTATTTACCTACATCATAAATTGATTTTGATAGTTTAGTATTTTTTGCTAAACCTCTAATATTTAAGTTTTCCACTGCAATCATGTCATATTCTTTAACTAATTTATGAGCAGTCTTATAGTGAAAATCTTCTCTTTGTCTAGCTATATGTTGATGTAGTCTAGCTATTCTATTTTGTGCCGCCCTCCAGTTGTTAGACCCAATTTCTTTTCTAGATACCTTTCTTTGCTTTCTTGCTAAATTAGATTGAGATTTTCTATAAAAATTAGGAACAGAAACAGTTTCACCAGTATTAGTAGTTAAAAATTCTTTTAACCCTACATCAATACCTACAGCAGTTTTGATATTATTTGTAGGAATTAGATTAGGAACTGATTTATCTTCTAAACTAAAACTTATATAATAACCATCAGCTTTTTTGGTTATAGTTGCAGTTTTAATCGTAAACCCATCTGGAATTGGTCTATGAACTATGACTCTTATAACACCAAACCTCGTAGTAATTATTTGTTTTCCATCAAATTTAATTACTGCTTTGGGATGATTGACTCTACTGAAACAAAATGACCTTAACTTTCCTGATTTTTTAAATCTTGGTCGTCCTCCACGTTTACCCTTTTTGTCAGGTATTAACCTTTCATGTCGGCTCTTAGCCGAAACGTTTCCAAGCTTTATCTAGTATTTGTAAGTTAATTTGTTGGACTTCTGAATATATTTCTTTATAGTCAGGAAATAACTGTTTTGTCTGTTTAAGTGCTGATTGCTGAAAATAATAATCTGGTAACTCTTCAATCTCACCAATAGGACATGAAATTAATGAGCAACGGTCAACTTGACATTTAGTTCTATTCAACCAGTCTAAACGTTGACCAAGAGCATAATTCCAATGTCTTCGTAATAGTTCTAGCCAATAATCTATTTTGACTGACTGTTCACAAGTGGGCTTAATTTTGTAGCAATGAGTAATTATCATAATTTTATACTACTCTTTACTGCTATATTTGAACAGCAATGGACACCTGTTTAATTTACTACCAGGCAATTCCCCTCCCGTTAAATCGCAGATTATAACGGGAGACCCCTTGCCGAACCTAGTTGGGGCTTTTTCCTAGTGCAATTCCTACAGCTAATATAGATCCTGTTGAAGTACCAGCTATTAGATCAAAGTGGTCTTTTAAACGGCCACCTAATTGTTCTTCAATTTTCTCGAGAATACGGGCTGGCATAACACCTCTAATACCGCCACCATCCAAGCATAGAATACGAAAAGTCATAATATTATCTCCAGTATTTATTTTATTAATCTACCAAAACTACTGGAATTTTCACTATTTAGTAAATATTTAATAAAATTTATATTCCTTTATACTATCATTAATTATGTAATGTAATTTCATAACTTTACTTTACATAACTAATCTCAGATCGAATAAAATGAAAACTGCATTAATTACAGGTGCTTCTTCTGGAATTGGTGAAATTTTTGCCAAAGAATTAGCAAGTAGAAAAAACAATTTAGTATTGGTAGCTCGTTCAGAAGATAAACTACAAAAATTAGCAAATGAATTACAAAGTCAATATCAAATTCAGGCTGATGTAATAGTCCAAGATTTAACAGCACCAGCAGCAACAAATTCTATATTTGAGACAGTTTTTCAGAAAGGATTAACCATAGATTTATTAGTAAATAATGCTGGTTTCGGTGACTATGGAAATTTTACCGAGAGACCTCTAGAAAAGCAAGTTAATATGATTCAGTTAAATATTACTGCTTTAGTAGAATTAACACATTTATTTTTACCTCGAATGCAGCAAAATAAGTCCGGGGCAATTATTAATGTTTCCTCAATTGGTGGTTTTCAACCTTTACCTTATATGTCAGTTTATGCTGCAACAAAGGCATTTGTTTTGAGTTTTAGTGAGGCATTGTGGGCAGAAAATCAAGATTCAGGGGTAAAGATATTAGCACTTTGTCCTGGACCAACAGAATCAGAATTTTTCCAAAGAGCAGAATTTCCTCAATCTGTAGGTGGATCTTCCATGTCAAAATTGACCCCTACAGAAGAAGTAGTCAAAGATGCTCTTCAAGCCTTAGAAAAAAATCAGTCTAATGCTGTGACAGGAGGCTTTTTAAATCAGGTAATTGTTAATCTTTCTCGTTTTTTACCACGAGAGACTTTAGTTAGTGTAGTAGAAAAGCAGTTTAGAAGTATTAAGTAAAACAAATGAACGAAGGCAGAATAATTAATAATTAATAATTAATAATTAAATAATTCGGGTTTAAAGCCGAATATTCAATTCCGTAACGGTTTTAACCAGAGGTAATTATCAATTATCCATTATCAATTAATGAACTCTGTCTTTCCTGATAAGTACATATACTCCCCTTGTCAAAATGGTCGTTTCCATTTTTAATCTTAAGATGAAATATTAAATTTAGTCGATCAAGAAAGAGATGATGTTAAATAAACGCTCAATAGTAGCATGGATGATGGCGCTGTTAGTAGCGTTTTTGGCAAGCTGTGGCTCCCCTGCTCCACCGCCAACCTACTCAGATGCTCAATTACAAAAAATTGAACAGTATACGACCACAATAGTGGCTTTGCGCGATCGCATGGATGAACTAAACACCCTAATTCAAAAAGGTGATTGGATAAATGTAGATACATTTATTCATGGGCCTTTAGGAGACTTGCGGAGCAAGACTAACTATTTGACCCAAAGTTTGTTATTGCCAAAAGATAAAGAACCTGTGTCGGATGCAGCAAAGGAAGTATTTCAGGACTTAGAAGAAATTGATGTTGCAGCAGCAGCAGGTGACAAACTGCAAGCGACTAATGAGTATAAAAAAGCAATAGCAGATTTTGACACTTTCTTCGGTTTGATACCTAAAAGTAATTAACTTGAGGATGGAAAAAGGTGGTAGGTTTTAGGTGGTAGGTTTAACTTCTCCGGCGGGAAGTCCCGCACTCTCCCGTAGGGGAGCGTCGTATGGGAAAGCCGGGCTAGGGTTTGCGGTTTTCCTATAGTTCTGTTTGCTTGCTACTAAGCAGGTAAAAAATCAATTAGTTAAACTTGCTTTTGAAGTTCAATGGAGTCCTCAAACTTTAGAAGAAACTGAACAATGTCAACAAAAATATATCAGAGATGGGATTCGCTGTTTTTGGT
>NZ_JAAHHG010000774.1 GCF_010692555.1 Okeania sp. SIO3B5
TGAACCAAATATTCTCTCAGAGCTTAAAGACGCGTACTTTGCGCTCAAAATCGGCAAATTTTGGCAAATTTCACTGTTCCACTATGCCCATTACTCCCATTCTCCCGCGCATCCTTAATCTACAATACTTTGAAACAGCCCTGCTCCCAGGAGGGGGAGACAGGAGACAGGAGAAAAAGGAATTTAGAGGAGGTAGGAGTTAAGAATTTTTCCTTGATTTTTCTGCCCAAATATGCACCTAAAATACTAACTTTTTGAGCGTGAAGATCTGAAAACCAGGCACTTTTTTCGACCCCAAAAAGGCACTTACCTTTATCTGTAAATACTTTTAGATTTAATCAGCAAACCCGAATTAAGATTTAATAAAACATAGAATTATAAAGAGCAAAGCCTAAAAAATATATTTGATGAAAAAGATAATTTACAACATCAAAAATGCTATTAAATCTATTCCCATGTGACTCCTGAATTCTTTTTGTGGAGCATTCCGTAGGAAATTATAAGAAATACCCTAGTACAAGATGGTGGAAATAACTAATCAGTTACAAAATCCTAAAACAATTACAAATTAAAAATGATTGATTTTTAACTTCCGTGTAGCGACACTAGCTATTTGTAGCAAACATTTATCAATTTAGTATGATACCAATTGGAAAAAAGAATGCTATGTTTAAGTGACACTTCAATTCAGTATTATATCAAGTTTGGTAGGAATTTTGAGATTTAATTCGGGCTTGCTGATTAAATCCAAAAGCATTTACAAATAAAGGTTTTAGCCTTTTTAGGTCTGTAATACCTTGGTTTTCAGCTCTTCATGCTCAAAAAGGAGGGCATTTTTGCTGCTGAGTTGGGCAAAAAAATTCTCCCCTACTCCCCTACTCCCCCGCTCCCCTACTTCTGAAGAAAGACTTTTTCAGCAAACCCTAATTCAGAATACTGCAAGGCAAAAAAAAATCTGTAGCTAAAATTGCTATTCAGACAAAAAAAATTAGTTATTCTATAAAAAAGTAAAATTATAACTAAGACAGTACGTTAACGATAATGCTGACACAAATAGTTCGTCCCATGGTTCGGACCCAGGTTCGGTTATTAGCAAACTGTCACTCAACCCGTCTAACATTAATTCATACAATTGCTAAATGGCTAGGTTTTTTGGGAGTAAAAGCAGAAGTAACCGAACTTAATGCTAGTCTAGACAAAAAAATAACTATTTCCTTAACTGTAGAAAAACCAGAATCTTGCGATCGCCAAGATTGGCAAAAAATTGTCGATGGTATTAATATAGAAACATCTCAAAATAGTTCCCAAGAAATAACAGCAACCGAACCGATCCAAATAATGACAGCTAAACAACAAGGAAAACTGCAAAGGTTGATAGCTTATGTCATTCAAGCAGGAGAACCAAATCAGAAAATTAAATGGGAAGAAATATGTCCTAATTTACAACAATTGGGATTAGATGAAAATATGTTAGACGGGGTTCGCTCTGCTATTAGAGTACCTCAGTCTATCGATTTATTAGTTGAAGAATTAGAGCCAGATGTAGCAGTGATCGCTCTTCCTTTAGCGATGAATATTGCTCTTTTCGATCGTCAAGTAAACTCATCTGAAGATTATGCTTTAAATTCATTATTACAGGTAATGAAACAACCTACAAAACCTACATATGTAGAGAAAAATGTAGGGAAAAATTTTTTCAGGCATAGACTATATGGGTTAATTACTTCAGTTATTCCTAGATAACAAGTTAGTTATAGCAATATGGTTTGAGTTGTGAGATATTGGAGATTTTTAGGCAACAGTCAACAGGCAACAGGCAACAGAGAAGAAGAAAAAAACGAATATATATGAGTGAGATAACTGCTATACTCTATACTTTCAAGGAACATCTCAATTCTCACATCTGATTCCTGATTGCTATATCAATTCATTAATTGATAATTGATAATTGATAATTGATAATTGATAATTGATAATTGATAATTACCTCTGGTTAAAACTGTTATTGATTGAATATCAGGAAATATTATTTTTTTTCCCCTTAAAAGGGGAGGCTTTAAACCAGAATTATTTAATTAGGGTTTGCTGAATAAAGTCCTTTTGCTCTTTGTAGGGAATAGGGAATAGGTATGGAGGGAATAGTTAAGAGTCAGAAGTTAGGGGAGTTATAGAGAAGTTGGTCGTTCATAGTAGCAAGAGTGATTTTTCTGCCCCCCTCACCCCAAAATCCTCACTTTTTGAGCATGAAGAGCTAAAAACCTGGTACTTTTTCAAGACCCAAAAAGGCTAAAAGCTTTATCTGTAAATGCTTTTATATTTAATCAGCAAGCCCTAATTATTAATTATTAATTATTCGGTAAGCATTTCCTGTGGAATGCTTACATTTATTTTTAGCTATTAGATTAATTTTCTATTCGTGGAACTGGAATAATATCTTGAATTTGCTTTACCCATTCTGGTAATCCATCTGGATATAACTGAGGATAAATAATCAGCAAAAGAATGCCAATAATAGAAGAAGTTAAGATGAAAAGAATCTGCCCATTCTGCATCCAAGTCACGAAATCTAAAAATCCAAATTTTTTCGGTTCCTCTATTTTTGGCTGAGGAGAATTTGTTGTTACTTTATCTCGGATATTACTTTCATCGCCGAATATATTCCCCACAATATTTCCATCTTTATTTTCAATTTTACGACTTTGGTCATTGACAATTTTTTCAGCTATAGTTTGACTGCCAATAAAATCATTATCTTTCATATTTATTACTGAGCCATAATAATGATTTGTGATAGGGTTTGTAGAATCTTTAGGTTGTAAAAAACTACTACTCGGTTCTCTTTCTATTACATCAGAAATTAAACTTAATACATCAACTTCATTATAGTACAACTCGCATTGAGTCTTGAATATACCATTATTAATCCGGCGTTGCAAGTCATCGAATTTATAGAAGTGAGGATTCTGGCTATTTTCTTTACAATCCTTGCAATTACAAGGAATTAATTTATCATATTTGAGTCGATTATTGTAGGAACTATGAATTTTATCCAGCTCGTGAGTCACAATAGTCATTAAATCCCGTTTTTGTTGCCCAGAAATTCTAATTTTTATTTCTCTCTTACCGTAATATTCAATTATTTCTGCTCTGGCTTTATTTTTCTTGAGAATAACTCCACTTTTCCAAACATATTTTTGCTCCTCAATATCCTTGTGCATCGCCACAATAA
>NZ_JAAHHG010000775.1 GCF_010692555.1 Okeania sp. SIO3B5
TCAATATTCTACCCAACTCGGCGGCTCTTCCGATCTCTTTTTGTTTTCTTGAGTCAGATCGATCGCTTTAAGACTCCAGAAGATTTGCAAGAACACCTTAAAGAAGCGTCAGAGGATTGGTATCGACGAGCAAAATTACCTCCTGAGCGAATTGTTCATGGTTCTGCTGGAGCTTATTTAGTTTTGAATAGTAGGGCGAATGAACAAACATCCAAAGCAGTTGGCGATTCAAAATCTCTTTTAAGTCACTTGAAGTATCTGACTGGTATAGAAGATGAAGAAACATTACCACAAAAAGCTACTGGTATTGAGGAAATTAAAGCGCGAATTAATGATTATATTAATAATGAGCGAGTTACAGTTTTAGAGAAACGTTGTAATGCTATCATTACAACTATATTGAAAACATCGAAAGAAATTTTTGAGGTTGTTAGTAAGCGTTATCCAGAAAATCCAGACGAAGCCAAACGACGAGAAGAAAATCAACGTCGTATTGAATTTTCTGAGTGGTGGGAGAAAAAGTGGGCGGAGATTCAAGGAGATTTTACAAAATATTATAGTAAAAATATTCGTAAGCTGACTATAGATGAAGGGGTAGAATATTCTTCAGATATAGTCAAACAATTTCGCGCCCGGTATCTCCAAGATATTGATACAAAGATGAAAGAGTTGGAATCAAAGACCAGCAAACGAAAAGAAGAAATTTTTGAGCAAACAACTCGTAAGGAATTCGATCCGAAACGAACGGATTATGAATGGCGTGAAGAACTTTCTGGTGATATCAACACTCTCTTAATAGATATTGCTCATCAACTTGCCCTTGAAATCAAAGAAGAGTCTTTAGAGTTAGTCAAATATCTAACTACTTTACTGTGGGAAAGTCCAGAAGTGAAAGAACGACTGATTGGTAATACAGAACAATTTGTAGAAATATTAAGTCGCAGTTTGACTGCATTATTTCTCCGCTTTGCACGTCCAGTAGCAGACTCATTAATTCCTGGGCCTTTAGATAGTGAAACTCGTAAGCGTATTGTCAAAAGACTGGGAATAGATATAGAAATAGTTGATAATTACTATAGTGGGGAGGAGAAGGCTTTCAGCGTGCTAAGACGATATGTAAATCGGGGTTCCAAGTTGCTCTATAATTCAAATATACGGTATGAAGTATTAGGTGTTCGTGAAGTTTCTGAGGATGTGCCACAACAACCTAATAATTCGGCACAAGAAGTAATTTTAGAAATTGAAACCGATATCAAAGCACTTGGAACCTATTTACGGTCAGCTATTTTTGACGCAGCAGGTTTTGAGCAGTTTTGTCTACAAGAACTTGATGATCTGCGCGATCGCTTTATTCGATATGAAGCCGTTTGGCGAGGAGTCGCCCAGAATGAATGGTTAGAAGAAAATCCCTTACTTATGGCTGAAATACCCGATAATTTAAAGGCTTATGAAGTCAATTTAGAAGTTAGCGATCGCTTACGTCAGTTATCTACTGCTTTGAAAAACTTTGTCCCTTGAAGGAGTATATGTAACGGCTTGCAAATAAAAACGCTTCGGCCTGCAAACAAGGCAATTTTCAGCTCACATTAACTGTAGCGGCCAGTAATATCATGTCCGGTTGAATACTTACACTTTGGAGGAGGTAAGGCAGCGGGAGCTGGAGGCAGGAGGCAGAAGGAAAGAAGAGGTTAGAAGGGAAAAGGTTTTTTGATCACTGATTATCCGGACATGATATAATGTGGGTTTTTTTCAGAGCAGTAATAATCTGACTATTTGCTTGGGGAAATGTAAATTCCTCAATATTATCTAATGTCACCCATTTAAACTCATCACATTCTATCGTTTGTGGTGTTCCCCGCAAATAGCGACAATGATAGGCATGAAGTGTTACTTTCATTTCAGAATAACTATGTTCTATTGTAATTAAATGTTCTTCTACTGCAATATCAATTCCTAACTCTTCTAAAATTTCTCTTTTAATACAATCTTCTATTGTTTCACCTGCTTCTTTTTTGCCACCTGGAAATTCCCATAAACCGCCAAATGCACCCCCAGGTCGTCGTTTATCAATTAAAATTTGTCCTGCTTCATTCCAGATGACAGCAACACCAATTAACTTATGAGGCAATATCATTTTTCAATATTTTCCATTTCAAACAAAAATCTCCTGTTAAGTTTTAGAGGACATTTTCCTCGACATTTCCTGTAATTTCTAGATCTTGTATCAATTGAGTATCAAAGCGAACCAGTTCCATTGAGATTGATTCTACTGGACAAAACTTAATTAATCGTTTGACCCAAGTCATAGTAGTTTCGACTCTGTGCATAACAGAAGGTGCTAACCAACCAGTAGGCTTCTTTTTGTTAGGTAATCCTGGTTTACCGAAAAATTGTGGTTTCAAGCCTCCCCTTTTAAGGGGAAACAAGCGGTCGAGGGATGAATGGGTTTCCTAACTATATCCAATCGACCAAGAGAAGAAAAAATTTTTACGCTCCGCGTCCATCCTATCCGTTTTGAAGGAGAGGTAATAATTAATTATTAATTATTAATTATTAATTATTAATTATTAATTATTAATAGAGCCATCCCTGTAAATTTTGAGCCTTGGTCAATCTTTAGAATTAAAGTTTTTTCTACAGCTTCAACAGCTTTGCGTGAGAATCAAAGTAAACGGAAAGCGTCGCCAGACAGAAGCTCTGCCAGAATTTAAAAATCTACGAGCAACAGAAGGTTTGCAAGGTTGTAACGGTTTTTTGTTTGTATCTAGTCGCGAAAACGTAATTAGTATTAGACATTGTGGTATCTAGTCCTTTTCAGTCAAGTGTTCCTCGATCATGTTGGCCAGGCTTGTTCATGCTCTAAACACTATCGGTACAAAACCCACTTCCGATTGGCGCTATTAAACGCTTTCCTTAATTTAGAGCGACCAGCATATATGCTGGAGTTCACATATTGTGGTCGTGACCTGCCAACGTAGTCAGTACTGACTTAATCTGCAACCTTTGAGAGACAACCGAGAGAAATGTCGGCCGATTGGCTAGGTTTTTCAAAGGTGGTTAATTAACCAAGAGGACGATCGAGACTTAATCAATTAACCGATACTGTTTTGTTAACATTTGCTAACAATGCACAGCAAGATTAACCTGCTGAGGGGGTATCTCCCAATGTCTACAAGAAAACCTGTAGACGCAAGTGAATTACTTACATCGCCTTGATTAT
>NZ_JAAHHG010000776.1 GCF_010692555.1 Okeania sp. SIO3B5
ATTAGTCGCGGGCGGGCAGTCCGAGACATTAAACGGACGCGGAGGCAAGCGTAAGACTACTGCAAAAGTAGCAGCAGCCTGTGTTAGCGGAGCTTTGCGAAGCGCAAAACGTCAACCCACCGAGGAGCTTCGGCTCGGTAGGAATCTCCGCGCCTTTAGGCCGGAGAGGATGTCAATCCTATATCAAAAGTACACCCGCAGTTACTAGAAAAACTATCCTATATTGTCGAGTATCAAGCAATGCTCAAAAGCCAGATTTGAATAGGCAAGTAGCGGAACTACTGAAGATAGCTAGGCTACATAGGAGAGTAGCTAACATCCGTCAAGACGTATTTCATAAATTGACAACTTATGTAGCCAAGAACCACGGCACTGTTGTTATTGAAGACCTTAATCTCTCTGGAATGATGGCTAATCATAAGCTAGCTAAATCAGTGAGCAGATAGTGGTTTTATGAATTTCGTAGGCAGTTAGAATATAAAACTCAGTGGTACGGTTGTGAGTTAGTAGTAGCTGATAGGTTTTTTCCATCCTCAAAAACTTGCTCGAATTGTGGTCAGGTTCAAGATATGCCATTGCATTTGAGGACTTATGATTGCCCAGAATGTGGCTTGTCAATAGATAGAGATTTGAACGCAAGTGCTAATTGGCGAGATTTCCTCAGAATGCAAGACGCACTTCTTCGATGCGGTCGGCTTGGTCGTGAATGCCTGTGGATGAGTAACCGCCTACGGCCTAGCGTAGGGACGTTGCATGCAACGTCCGTACAGCAGGAAGTAAACATTAAAATGTTACTTTTTATGACGTTTTATATCGGTTTTATAGAGCAGTGATTGATATGAATATCATACCAACTTTGATGTCGGCAAGGGGTCTCCCGTTATACGAATGTTAACGGGAGGGGAATTACCGACCAACAAATAAACCGCGTAGCGTCCACTTAGTTTCTTGTATTGTGTACTTCTTTGTGTTATTGGTGATTCTATCAGGAGTAGCGGTAATACGCACCTGATAACAGGGCGCTCGAAAACGACATAGAGTATGGGGTTCAATTGGTGAAGTTAAGCGTCAACCCGTGAAAAGGTAAAACTCTTGAGGGAGTGTATCGGAGTACAGAATTGTTTAGTACAAAAAGGCGATGGGTCTCCGAGTCTCTGTCTGTGGAGGGTTAAGTGGTTGCACTCCCTGCGTTTCGCTCCGCGACATGTAACGCGTAGCGTTGCGCCAGCAAAACAGAAAGCCCACGTCCGTGAGGCTGGGAAGCCTACATCATAATCTTTGATTTGATGTAGGAGAACGTCACATAACGATGACAATAGTGGTAAAACATGGCATTAGATACAGCAATAAAAATCAAAACTAGCAAACATATTCTTAGCAGTAAAGCTGTTCGTGGTTGTTTGTCTTGTCGCGGTCTCTATGGCCAAAATAATCGAACAGTTGAAAGAGCTAGAATGCAGGTTGCTAGAACTGAAGTTATTTCTAACAGAGAACTTCAACAATGGCGGTTTGCTAAATGGCAAGCTTTACAACGTTTTAGAATTTAGAATTTAGAATTTAGAATTTAGAAGTAATTACTGACCAGTTAGTTAGCAAGGGGAAAAAAATTACTCCCCTACAGAAGTAGGGACGTTGCATGCAACGTCCCTACCCCACACTCCCCATACTTTATTTCTTATGTCTCCAGAACCGTCTCCAGAAGAACCCTCAATAATTCCTATTGGCAAATCTCAGAGTAATTCTGAAGCAGGGTTAGCTCCATTGTTGCTAACAGTTATTGAGTTGGTACGGCAATTAATGGAAGCTCAAGTAATTCGCCGAATGGATGCAGAAATGTTGAGTGATGAAGAATTAGACCGTGCGGCTGAAAGTCTGCGACAGTTGGAAGAACAGGTGATTAAACTGTGCGAAGTATTTGATATTGACCCCGAAGATTTGAATTTGGATTTGGGTGAAATTGGTACTTTGTTGCCCAAGTCGGGAGAGTATTATCCAGGAGAAAATTCTGAAAATCCTTCTATTTTAGAGTTATTAGACCGGATTTTGAATACTGGAGTGGTTTTGGATGGCAGTCTAGATTTAGGTTTGGCAGAGTTAAGTTTGATTCATGCTCGTTTACACTTGGTTTTGACTTCTAAACCGATCGATCAAAGGAAAAAATAAATATCAGGTTATCTCAACGTTGGTTGAAGACCCGCGCTCTCCCGTTGGCGGAGGATGGTGGCGGCAGCTATTAGGGGAGCGGAGGGATGGGAAAACCAATCAATAAGAGCGGTTCTTACAAGGGTATGCTATCATAATATAATTAGGGCTTGCTGATTAAATATCAAAGTCTTGACTTGTATTGGTTTTACCCTTTTCAGGTACTAAGGGAGTACCAGCTTTTAGGTGGGTCAGGTTCAAAAATCTTAGATTTTCGGCATTTCGAGGGGTAGAAAATCAAGGGACGATTCTTCTGACTACTTCTTCTATAATTCCTATTCCTCCTGACTTCTGGATTGCAGGATTGCTGGATTCTACCTCTACCACTCATACTTTTTCAGCAAACCCTAATTAGGCTGCTGGGCTAGCAGTTTCAGTCTGTGGAGCGACCGTAAGACCAGAAAGAGGTTTGGCCTCGGAGGCAAGTGCTACGTTAGCGCAGCTCCTCTGTCAAGAGGAAGCAGAAAGTCCTGAACCGCGAGGTTTTGGAATCCCGCGCTGCCCTTGTAAGCGCAACGTCGGGAGGATGTCAAAAATTCAAGCTAAATATAGAAGAGTTAGGATATTGATTGTCCTTTTTGGTTTGATAGTCAAGAATCTTATTCCCAGATGCTTGTGGAGGTACGATGATTTCCACTGCCATTGCTGTTATATAAAATCCGGTTATATCATGTCCGGATAATTAGGGTTTGCGCTCAAAAGTCTTTTAGTAGGGGTAGGAGACAGGAGACAGGAGACAGGAGAAATGGTTCGGGAGCGAGGAGGTAGGAGTAAGAATTGTAAGAATGATTTTTCTGGCATAATCGTCCCAAAATACTAGCTTTATGCAGCTCAAAAAGCTGAAAATCTGGCACTTTTTTAGACAAAAAAATGCTAAAACCAATATTATATCATGTCCGGATGATTAGTGATGATTAAGCATTTCTAGTTTGAGGCCACAGCGTGAAAACAGGTTAAACCCTGAACAAATTCCTGCTGCTCCATAATTTTCTGGCAGCGATAGACCAGCA
>NZ_JAAHHG010000777.1 GCF_010692555.1 Okeania sp. SIO3B5
GCCCAACTCTTGAGCAAAATCCTGAATTTTTGAACCATTACCACCTAAAACCTCGCACTTTTTCCAGACCTAAAATTACTCAAACCAATATCAGTCAATAAGCGCGATATTTAATCAGCAAACCCTAATTAGCAAAGTAAAAGGTAAGTTGAAACCCAATAAAAATTAAAGGCCATAAGCTTTTTTTAAGGTTGACTAAAGCTGAGAAGATTTGACCCTAATATTTGTTCTAGAAGTTAAAAAGCTCGGATTCAAAGTTTGGGACTTTAGTTCTATATTTTTCCCTAATTCCGTTTTCCTCTCCTAGAAAATAATGAAAAAAAGCTGTTTATTTGGACAATAAACAGCTAGTTCAGAACTGCAGATGGAGATACACCCTGATAGTTAAATGAAATAAAGTAGATGCCCCTGATGGATAACTCCTAGATGGACTAATTACCTGATGGTTTAACTCCCTAATGGCTTAGTCTCCACATCCCAAATAGCAGGATTGGGGAGAAAATAGTAATAAGACTACTAACACCTCACTTCCGGCTTTTGTGATCCATCAGGTCGTGCCTATGCTTCTTTTATAATTGCAGACTGGTTCATCGGAAGACAAGAGGTCTTTTGCAACAACCCACTTTTTCAAGGTTGCAGAATATCGCGAGTCTATCTAAAACAACTAAACAGGGTTCATCTACTACTATGAAACAGAATATTATCATTTTTGGGTTAATAGCCTCCGCAGGCTTGACATTTTGCCAAGTACCAAAGGCCACAGCCTTGAGTTTAAGGTCGTCTAATGAGACTAGCATCGAAGAGAGTAAGATAGTTAGTTATGAAGGCCGTGATGAAGATGGGAATGAAGAAAACATAAAGACAGATGAATAAATGAGAATAAACTATTAAGTAAGGCCGAAATAACTTCCTTGAGACAGTAAAGACAAATTAGACTAGGTATTCACATATGGGTAGAACTTTATGCTACTAATTACGGTTCTACCCTCTATTATCCTTGTATTATGTTCTGATTAATATTATCGAAAAATGATGGACACAACGACTACTACACGAAGAAAAAGGATTATTACAAGAACTGCAGAAAGAAGACAAGCAACTCCTAAAGAGAGAGAATTAATCCATCTGTTAGCTAATCTTGGATGTAGCTGTGCAAGATACGCTTTTCAGCACTCATCCAAAAAAGGGCAAATACCTCCTGAAGACCGAAAACACTTGGCAGAGTGGCACTATCTCCGGTTACAACAAATTCGCCGGGTAGAAAGAAGTCTCGAGCCTGTGGCCCAACTTAAGCGGGTTTACTATCGAAGTCAACTAAGTCCAAGGTCCCTTAAGTCCCTAAAACTTTTATGGGTTGAGGAGGACAAACCAAGGGTGAAGCGGGTTAGTCCGGAATTGGATGAATTATTAAGTTTAGCCCTTAATTTAGGAGATACCCTCAAGCAGATATTTCACATTGTTGAATGTGGGGAAAGAGTCTTCTCTAGAACTCCTCAAACAGGAGTAGGAGTTGTGCCATTGTGGGTTCATGAGTGGGAAGAGTCGGGCTATGATGTTAGTTTCTTTCCTCCTTCTTTTCCTGATTGGGCTAATATTGTTGATGACTAAGTTTCTGATGCAAATTAACTCTTGAAGAAGATAGCGGGAGCTGTTTGCGCAGCATTCTGGACCGAAAGGCATAAAGGAAAATTACTTTATGGATATTCAACGACCGGCTACTTTGTGTCTGATAACTCCAAACAATTTTCAGCACCGTTTAAACGGTGGGGAATTAAACCCGTAAAAGAAAATATAAATTCCCATACTATGCGCAAAATTTAACTGACTCAATATTTGCGATAGTTTTTGTTGACACTCCTCCGGCTGTTGGCGTAGCCTGCCGTTAGGCATAGCACGGAGGATTCTTAGTTCTACGACCCTGGTTTAAGAAGTCAAAAGTCAAAAGTAAGAAATTAAGAAGTCAAAAGTCAAAAGCAAGAAGTCAAAAGTCGAAAATAAGAAATTAAGAAGTCAAAAGTCAAAAGTCAAAAGTCAAAAGTCAAAAGTAAGAAATAATGATAGAAATTGTATACTACTTTTAATGTTACAAATTGACGTGGGGAATGTGGGTTTTAATGATACAAATTGAAGTGTGGAATGTGGGTTGCTATAGTTACTAAATCTATAGAAAAATATTCCTAGACAAGTGTTTTAATTAAGTGTTACCTTAACGGGGTGAACTACAACACCCTCTATCCCATTGCTAAAAGCGTTTGGGACTGCTTTTCGTATCGGTGTTTAAACTTCCATTGACATCAGCATTGTATTTAATACCATTTGAAGCTTTATAAAGTCCTCTTTTCACTCGTTTACCACGCTTATCTGTGTTTCACACCTTTTTCATAAATTGGTAAGTCGTCCCAGTCTAAAAAACTAGCAATTGAAGTATAACTCTCTTCATTAATTATTACTTTGATTCCTACTAATTTGGCTTTGTATTTTAGTTGTTCAATTAACTTAAAAAAAGGAATTTGAACAAAATTTTGATTGTTTTTTTTGCCAAGATTTATGTCTTGTTTCCAGTTAGGATTATTTCCTATTACTAAAGTTCCTATCTCCCACTCTATCAGATGATTAATAATATATCTGCTAGTATGCATGCAGATAATCATCAATCTTTAAATTTCTTTTTGTCGATAATCTTTTGATTCGATTACTACTTTTAGCCGACTTTAATTCTGACTGTAGTTTACCCTTTTTCTTATTATAGAATTGATTAATTGATTTGACTGGTCTGCCGTTAATAATCAAGGGTTGAAAACCTTTTTTATTTGATGTTACAGTCGCCAAATTATTCACTCCCAAATCTACAGAAGCTACATTATATTCATACAAATCTAATTTCACTTCAACGGATTCGTAAACCACTTCTATCACATAGTAATTAAGCTTAGGAATAATTCTCACAAGTTGGCCGAGAATCATAATTTATTTTACTGTCAAAAAATAGCTCACTTTTTGATAGTAATATCTTTTTATTTTTGACTAATTGAGGCTTACTAATCGCCTGTTTTGTATAAAATAAAATATTCCTCCCTTTCTTTTTATGTTTATATTTTGGCAGTTTAGGGCGGCTTTTAAACTTACTTGGACATTCATTATAAGCTCTTATAGCTTGAAAAAAATTTTGCCAATTTTTATCTAAAATAATCAAAACCTGCT
>NZ_JAAHHG010000778.1 GCF_010692555.1 Okeania sp. SIO3B5
GTCGCCATCCTCTGTTAGGGTCAAAAAACATGAATAAAGCCTGTACTCCCTCACGAGCAAGGGTGATAATCTTCTTTTTTGTCTTTTCCTGGCTTCATGGGAATGGTTTCGTAGAGATGCCCTTGAAAAAGCACAAAATGCTAATAAAACGTTAAAAATACAGATAAATTAAAATATTTAGTGTATCATTAGCTTTAACCTACCACTATAAATTAAGTATTTTTCACAAATAAACTAAAAACTATTTATCCTTCAGATGGGGAGATGGTCATTAATTGATAATTGATAATGGATAATTGATAATTATAGCAATGTGCGCTGGCATCTTTACATACTACAGTGCAAATACTAATGTAACATAGGGGCTGTATGGCCTGCATTTTTCAGAAATTACGCGATCGCGCTTCCTCAAAATCACATACTACAGTGCAAATACTAATGTAACATGGGGGCTGTATGGCCTGCATTTTTCATGAATTACGCGATCGCGTCTTCCTCAAAGTTTTAAAGATGCGTGTTCAGGTATTTACAATTTGGAGTTTATAACTTATGATATAAATGTCATAAAATAATTAGTGAGTGTGATGGTACATCCTTACAGTCAAGATTTACGTGAACGTGCTCTTAATCTCATTAATAATGGTATGTCTATCAATCGTGTGAGTCGTCTATTAAAAATAAGTCGGCCTACTCTTCATAAGTGGCGAGATCGATATTTAATAACAGGTTCAACATTCCCTAAAATCAGTGTACCTCCTCCTCAAACTTCTATTATTAAAGACTGGGAAGAATTTGAGAAATTTGTTGAGACTAATCACGATCAAACTCATGCGTCAAATGGCTGCCAACTGGGGAAATTGTAGTCGTTTTACTATTAGTAGAAGTTTAAAAAAACTGGGTTTTACTCGAAAAAAAAAACTTATGGTTATCAAGAAAGAGATGAGTCAAAAAGAGAAGAATTTGCCTTAAAACTGAATCAAATAGACAAAAAAAATATTGTATATGTAGATGAAGCTGGAATAGATAACCGGGAAGATTATTCCTATGGTTATGGAATGAAAGGAAAAAGAGTACCAGGTATGAAGTCAGGAAAAAGAACTGAGAGAGTAAGTTGGATTGCAGCTATAAATCAATCAAAAATGTTTGCTCCTTTAACATTTACAGGAAGTTGTGATCGCGATTTATTTGAGAACTGGCTGGAAAATTGTTTACTACCGAAATTACAACCAGGACAAGCGATCTTACTGGATAATGCAACATTTCATAAATCAGTTTATATTGAAGAATTAGTGGCCAAGCAAGGGTGTGAAATCTGGTATTTACCTCCTTACTCACCAGATTTGAATAAGATAGAACGTTGGTGGTTTGTGTTAAAAAATTGGATCAGACAAAGACTCAAGGAATTTGATAATTTTCGAGACTGTGTGGATGCAGCTTTTCAAGAACATCCTCAAGTTTTTCACGCTTTGGTGAAAGATATCAATTATTCCTATAGAATTTAGTCGCTCAAGGAAGCGATCGTTGAAAAAAATCATAGGGTTAGCGAAGCTTGACATCAGCAATCGCTCTATTTTCCATTGGCTATATATAGTGTATTTGCCTAAGTCCTGTGTCTGTTAAATCACGCGTCAAACGCGCGAGTCTATCAAACTTTAAGGTAGGCGCGATCGCATGGTTTGTGAAAAATATCTGTCATGTAGCAGAGCTTTGTACTATGTTAAATACAATAGTAGTATGTAAATACACCAGCGCTCATTGCTATAATCAGCAAACCCTAATTATTGTGTTTGTCCTCGTCTTTGCATCTGTTGACGAAACTGCTCTCGTTGCTCTTCAGTTAAAATATTCGCCATTTGCTCCCGGGATGACTGCATAATTTCGCGCATCTGAGTTTTCTGCTCTTCAGAAAGATTTAATTCTTTCATTGCTCTGCGTGGACGTTGACCTTGTGAAGTTAAAGTTTGTAGCTGTTGCTGCTGTTCGAGAGTCAGAATATTTTGTATTTGAGCTTTGCTTTGCGCTCGAATTTCTTCCCACTGAGTTTTTTGTTCGGGAGTCAGATTCAAATTTTTAGGATGAGCATAAACTTGTAAAGGATTAGCAAATAGAATAGTGGCAACAATGCCAAATAATAATAAAGAAAAAGATTGACGTTTCATAAGACTTTTTAAACTCCATCTATGAGGTATTTACTGTCTTCATCCTATAGGCGATCGCTCATAAATAACCAGAGCTGAAAGTCCTAATTTTATCTAGGACTTTAGTCCTAAAATTATGTATAGCAGAAGGAAGAAGAAAGAAGGAAGAAGGAAGAAGGAAGGAAAAAGGAAAAATATTACGTTGTTTGAGTTTTAAGCTTTTGATATGTCCTAACTTTTCCTTCAACTGCTATAATCAAATGTTTCCTTAACTTTACTGATTTTAGGGTTTTAATAAAATTCCTTATCTTCGGAATATAGCAGTTAGTCCAGTAGTGGACTGACACAGCTAAAATGGTGCATTAGATTCAATTCAAAAGTCAAAAGCGAGTGCGTAATTCTGAGGTTTCCTCAGAATGTAAGACGCACTCAAGACAGTCAAAAGTCAAAAGTAAGAATTTTAAAGTTAAAAGCTAATGCACAGTTTTACCTGTGTCAGTCCAGTAGGGTGCGTTAATGAAATGTAACGCACCATCTAGGTTTTTATTTTCAGTGTGTTACGCTGATTGCTGATTATTGAACAGGAAGACTGAGTCAGTAGGTAGAAAGGAGTTTTTCGGAGACTTTAGAGTTATAAATAGGTATAATTCCCACTATGATTTTGGGTAAAAATTTACCACTAATTGAATTTCATACATCAAATCAGCAACGCCTCAAAATTTAGTAAATTATCATTATTGAACTTGTAATTTATCTATGGGAGTTTTAATGAAATAAAAATATGAATATTTTCCCCAAAATAACTAAACACCCCATCCGTTTTTTACTCTATTTAGAATGGATTTTGCTGATTATTATTGCCATGAGTGAAACTTTAAAATTTCCTCTCTATGGTGGTCGGCGAAAAATACGACATATTCACACAACAGAAGTTTCCAATTCACTCTCAATCAATCTTTTTCTCCTGTTAGTATTTAGCCTGATGGGATTATTTTTACCTATCAATAAATCCCGCTCAAATAAAATTATTTATACTACCGTCGAAATTGGTCTAATTATTTT
>NZ_JAAHHG010000779.1 GCF_010692555.1 Okeania sp. SIO3B5
CAAGCTTTCTTGCTCCGTCTTTACGCTAAGGAAACCTCAGCGCAGGCGGTGCGCTTTTCTTTAACCATGTGCCCCACGGCCATTATTTTGCACTAAATCTAGTATCATTAGCGCATCTTTCTCCATTTCTGTTAGTCTGTTTTCAATTTCAGCTCGATCTTGCCTCCACTGAGGTAGTCCTTGAGATTCTTTACGAATTACCTGTAAAGCCTTACAATATGAAGTTACTAACGCTGTCTGTATTACTTGATTCTTTTCATCAGCTTTTTTTGCTGCCCATTTACTTACCCAATGCCATGTGACACTGGTTACCTGTTCAAGTCCTGCACCCGCGAAAAGGGTTAATATCTCTATGAGCATAATTTTAGTACCCTTGACTTATACCATATTTAGTGATATTTGACTACTCCCCGGACTAAAGTCACGGGGATTCTAAGTTGATACTACGCAACAGTATAAATCCATGTTGCTTCGTTTTTTAGTGACCGCAATTACAGGAATAGCAAACCTATCTCGCCACCAGCGAGCAATTTTTTGATAAGCTTCTAAAGTATTTTCTACTTGTAATATAGATAGGCTATTTGACTGTTGTGTAACTCTATTTTTTAAGGTATATTCTTCCTCAACAATGACGCAAGAAGCCCCTTTTTCTATTGCCTGTTTCACAAACTTATGGCCATCAAACTTTTCACCTCGTAATGCTACAAATCCTTCACCAGATTGTAAGTTACGAGTGTCTGTATTTATGCCTGTAATTAATGTTTTTTCAGGAATCTGAAAATTTGTAAGTGTTGTAGCACTCAAGACCTCAATTAATTGAGATAAGTTAATGTGACAGACCATAACTATTGGCAGTCCTACTCAAATATGTGTAATAATTATATTAGAGTACTTATTGATATTTGAAGTCAATTTATTTTTTTGGGTCTAACTAAGCAACTAGGAAAAAATAACAAAGTATAAATAATTCTCAAGAGAAAAAAACTTTTTTTAAGTTTAGTAAATTTTGTCATAATTTAGAGCTGACATAAGACAAAATAACTAAAACTTTGTCGGTCTAAGGCTTTAGAAAATTTATACTATCTTTATGTATATTACAATCAGTAACAAAACATTTTTACCGACAAAGTTGTGGGCTAAAGCCTCCCCTTTTAAGGGGATAAAAAGCGGTCGAGAGATGACGAGTTCTCCTCGCCATCTCTAATCGAACAAGAGAAAGAGAATATTCCTTATTTTAAGCCTCTTGTTTCAGTTAGAGGTACTGATAACTGATAACTGATAACTGATAACTGAAATGACGGAGTGGGAAGTAGATGCTACCGATAACTCAGTACAATCAAAGTTAACCCATCGATGAGAGTTTTTAATGAAGCAAAATCTTTACTGAAACTTCACACAAATCCAGTAAATTTTGAAGATAATTAAAAATATGAGTATTAATCAACTGCAGAATACCAATGTTAAGTATACAATAATCTAAGGGGTATTAATACTGAGTTATAGATAAATAATGATACCTAGTATAGTAAAGTAAATATCCACCTAAATTTGGAATTAAATATACAGTTTTAGACAAACTTATAGATGCTAATTAATAATCATAATAGCCCTGGAATATAAAAATCTTAAAGTAGGTAGGAAATATATAAAATGAAAAATCTTTTGGACGAATATAACAAATACAAATCTCAAGATGAACAAGATATCTATAATCATTTTATCCAATTGATAGACCTAGAGTCTTCAACAGAAGTAATTGAAAGATTTAGAATATTATTTATTAATGGTTCTGGATATCCCAACAGAGAAATATCTCAAGCACTAGACAGAATTACAGCATTGCCACAAATTGAAGAAGAATTTAATTTTATCTTAAACCGCTGCTGTCATATAGTTATTAATAGAAAACAACCCTACAACTATAAAAAGGATGTTTTAGTAGACTTAATGAAGCTTTTCGATCGAATCGAAAATAAACAAGCACGTCGAAACTACTACGGTTCTCGTAATAGTAAAAAATTATTAGAACTGGTTCAAGCATTTACAAAAAGCGAGCAATATCTCTCCTTAAAACGCTTAACAGAATTAATGAACCAAGAGACAGGAAGTTGTAGAAATACTAATAGTGCTCTAGCTCAACCTTTAAGAACTCTAATTCCACGTTATCCTTACCTATACCAACATTGTTTAGTTACCCCAGATAGTAGTTATGAACATCAACAAGTTATCAGAAAAATTCAACGACATAAACAAAGAAAATTTGAAATAGACTTATCCAAATATGTAACTCATACAATTAGAAAGAGAGTAATAACCACTGCCTCTAAAAGAGGAGCTACACTTTCAAACCTGACAGTATCTCCTTGGGAAGGCATCAACAATATTCAAAATCCTACTCTTTTGAGTGATCGGGAAGTATTATCAGCAATTAAGCAATTTGTAGGTAAAGTTGAAAACGGTAATAACTATCGAGATAATGCAAAAAGTTTTCTAACCCATGTTAGACAACCTCAATCCTATGGTTCTTTTAAAGAAAGCTTCTATGAATATTTAAGTACATCTTTTGATGTAGATTCTAAATCTATTAAGTCTCAGTTCCAAAATAAACTATATAAGCAGTTGAAAAATACTATGTCTCACAGTAATGATAAACAGTTTAACGATTCTTTGCTGATGAGAACTTGTAATCAAATGTTAGGATTTCTAGTTGTAGAAAGTACCCAAAAACCACAACACTTTCTATTTCTAAATCTAATGTCTAACCTGGGTCCGATAACAACAACTGGCCTCCTACTAAAAATAGTTTTGGTCTGCTATAGAGTCAAACCATACTTAGAAAAACGATTTTCTATACTATTTAACCATTACGAATCACAAACTAGAGAAACTGTTATGTGGTTAGTGAAAGCTCTAGAAAATATGCACGTTGCTTTAAGTACTAACTTTGGTAGGGTTGATTTATCCTTCATTCGTTAGAAGATTTTAGAACTTCCGAAATCTAGAATAAGCTAAGTTAGCATGAGGAATAATATTGCAATGTTGACATACTCCCGACGCTCCCCTACGGGAGAACGCGGGATTCTTCAGCCAAGGAAGCCTTGACCGCAGTTTTTACAGAAGTGATGTCCTCCTCCTGTGTTGATAATAAAGATGAATTTTTGCTCTGAAGTTGAGCGTACGCTTCTACTAGCCA
>NZ_JAAHHG010000078.1 GCF_010692555.1 Okeania sp. SIO3B5
GATAAAAGTCACGGGAACGGACAGCCCATTTTTGTTGTAATTGAAATTGGTCTCGTTTATTAGCTCGGCGTAACCCTTCGTCTATTTCTCGTATTTCTTTGTCTAATCTTAGGGGGGCAGTATTTTTAGGATTAGCTGCTAGGATCAGGATGGTTTTGGTATTTGGGTTATTTGTCATTTTAGTTGTCAGTTAGCCTCCTCCGGAGGAACTTTCCTATCGGAATGCTGCGCAAACGTTAACAGCGATCGGTACCTCCTGCTGTATTGGGAGGCTTAAAACTCTAAATTTTCGGTCATTAAATTATTTTTTAATAAAATTGAAATCATTACCAGTATAAATTAGAGCTTCACTAATCTTAGGTAAGCGATCGCTAATCTTTCTATCTTTAATTTTGTCTAATAGGGCAAATATATAGCGGTTTTCATTCACATAGAATATAACTATCAGGTCTGTAACCTATCAAACTTCAAATATACTTATCTTGTTTCTGTAATCTACCTTTATGAAAACCACTATAAATATGCGGCCCTGATATTTGAGCTTTTACTCTTCGCTCTTGACATCCTCCCGACGCTGCTCTGCGAGACAGCGCGGGATTCCCATCCATCATTCAAACAAACCAAGTTGCTTGAAAAACTCAGGGCGAGTTGACACATCATTAGAATCTGCTGGCTTGCCAGTCTGACGTTTCCTCCGCGTCCGAAAATAATCGACCGTTGACCCTCGGCGACTTCATTGAAAAGTGATAATTGTACAGGTATTTCTACCACTGTTTCTTCAACTATTTCAACCTTGGTTTTTGGTTGAATTACATTAAGAATATTAACAGCAGCATTAACATCTCTATCATGGAATGTACCGCAATTCAAGCAAGTCCACTCCCTGACATTTAGTTCTTTCTTGCCACCTTTAAAGCCACAATTAGAACACTTTTGAGAAGTGGGTTCCCACCTAGAAATAGTTCTAAATTCTTTGCCATATTTTTCACACTTAGCCTCAGTTAAAGTTCTAAACTGTCTCCACCCTAGATCGCTAATTGCTCTAGCTAACTTGCAGTTTTTAACCATACCAGAAACATTCAAGTCCTCTAGCACAATTTTGTCATATTTTTTAACCAAATCAGTTGACAACTTGTGCAGAAAATCTGTGCGAATGTCTTTGACTTTTGCATGCAGTTTAGCAATTAGTATTCTGGCCTTTTCACGGCGTTTACTACCTAACTCGGTTTTAGCAAACTTACGTTGAAATTTAGCTAACTTTTTGAGGTTGTTTTTCAGAGGTTTTGGTGCATTAATTTTATCTCCGTTACTCAAAGTTGCAAAAGTTGAAATGCCTAAATCAATGCCTATTGAGTTGTTAGTTTTAGGTAACAGTTCAGGATTTATTTCGACTACAAAACTAGCAAAATAACGGTTAGCTGAGTCTTTGGTTATTGTTAGAGAACTAGGCTCACTAGGCAATTTTCTAGACCAAACAATTTTTATCTTGCCTACCTTTGGTAAATAGATTTTATCTTGACCAATTTTGTAATTACCTCCGACAAATCTCGCAGTTTGTCTGGATTTTCTGGACTTAAACTTTGGTGGTTTAACCTTAATCCCTTTCCGTTTTCCAGTGCAACTATCAAAGAAGTTTTTGTAAGCTTGGTCTAAATCTTTGAGAGATTGTTGTAATGGAGTAGATGCAACTTCCTTTAACCAAACTAACTCTTTTTTAGCTTGAGTTATGAATTGTTTAGTTAAATCAACATAGCTAGGTTTCTTTTGACCGTCAGAATATAGTTCATTACAATGTGCTAATGTGCTATTCCAAACGTATCTACAACAACCAAATAATTGATTCAGTTTGGTTATTTGCACCCTGTTTGGGTATATACGATACTTGTATCTGGCTTTCAATGTTTTCGACTCTGATACCAATATTAAGTAGTTTTATTATAGCACGGGTTGGCATTCATCCCGACGCTCCCTTTCAGGAGAGCGCGGGCCTTCTGCCAACATTAGATAATTTTAGGAACTCTAAAAAAGTCTCCATCTTGCTCTGGAGCGCAGGAGAGAATTTCTTCTCTATTTGGAAACTTTTCCAAATCATCATCACGAGTGATATTACTAACATCAATTACCCTAGTAGTAGGACGTACTTTCTCTGTCTCTAATTCACTCAACTGCTCGAAATAATCCAAAATACTACTTAACTGAGTCGTAAATTTTTCCTCTTCTTCTGGGTTAAGCTTTAATCTAGCTAAATGTGCAACTTTACGGACTTGTTCGTTATCAATCATTAGTAATTTTTCCTCTTTTCAAAACTCTAAAATTAACTATATAGCGTTTCCCAAGCTAATGAAGTACAGTTATTTTTCTTCTTTATTGATTCTACGGAACCAGAATTACTACTCCCTACTCCCTACTCCCTACTCCCTAAAACCAAGGAATTTTTTACCTCACCAGTATGGAAATTGCTATAATTTAGAAAAATACATCTTTAGTTGAGCGCCCAGTAGTTTTCAACCAGTTTTGAGCTTCAATATAATTATTAGGAGCTAAACTTATTGCCTGTTGCCAATATTCCGCCGCTTTATCAAACCAACCATTTGCTTCTTCTGATGAACCTGTTTCTTTTGCCTGTTCTCCTCTGTAGTGTAAAATCACAGCAATATTATTTAAAGCTTGAGGCATTCTCGGATTATTTTCTAAAGCTTGGTGATAGTATTCTAATGCTTTATCATGTTCGCCATTACTAGCATGAATTAAACCTATATTATAAAGAATATAACTCCGGTCATTAGGGTCTTCTTCTAAATTCAAAGCTTCATAATAATTTTCTAATGCTTCAGCATATTCACCATCACCCTGCGCCGACATTCCATCACGATAATAAGCAAAAGCCTCTTTAGCTTGATTATTTGTTGGTAGCAGCTTCAAAATCAAATCTGCCATGACCGTAAATGATTTGTCAATGAAGTTATCATTTCGTTGAGTTCTGGGCATATTACAACTCTATATTAATTATTGAGTACATAATATAGGTTAGAACAATTCTGGGACAGTTACCTAAATATTAAGTTTTAGAAACAGAATCACAGTTTGCCAAATACCACCGCCACGGTAACTCAGTCCCTTTGGTAATGCCAATACGAGTTGTTTGTACTATTTGCAAATCTTTCTGAAATTGACTTGTAGGATGTTCTAACCACATAGGTTCCCCCACTCGCAGAGGTGAACCATTCAAACTCAGGTCAATATCAAGTAAACGACAAAGCTTACCTGGGCCAGCAGCAAGACGAGAAATTTTAGGTTTTGATTTTTGTTTTGGGATATATTCCCATAACCAATCTGGGACAGATTCCAATTGTAAAGCTCTAATTAAGACAACACTAGGAATCCCATCTGCATCTGTCACAATATTTAAACAGTGGTACATTCCGTAAATGAGATAAACGTAGCTCATTCCTGGAGGGCCAAACATCACGGCATTTCGTGGGGTACGACTGCGATAAGCGTGACAAGCTGGGTCTCCTGGTGCATAAGCTTCCGTTTCTACGATGGTGCTACGGATAATTTTGTCATTGGACATCTGTCGCACTAAAGTACAGCCTACTAAATCTGGGGCAACTTCGGGAGATGGGCGTTCTAGCCAAGTATTGTCTATAATTTTGTTTGTTTGAATTAAATTCATTAAAGGAGCTTGTAATTATGGATATCAAATTAATTTTAATTGGATTAACTGTGTTGTTTAGTATTGGTTGTCTATTCTTTGGCACTAAGAATGGATTTTATGATACTGATGATTATCATGGTAATGGTTGTGCCCACTAAGTAGGGCTTTCTGAAAAAATTGCTTGGTGGGGTAGGACACGGGGACGCGGAGACGCGGAGACTCGGAGACGGGTCGATTTGTGGAGGAACAGGCAACGGTTTCGGCCATTTTATGTGAAGAAATTTTCTTGAATTTCAGTATTTTGAGACAAATAATAGCCAATAACTAGGAAATAAACTGAATATAAAAAGCTTCATTACCTTAGCTGTCCTGACTTTTCGCTTTATGAGCGAAGCCCTAAGTAGGCGATCGCGGTAGCAATAGAATGTTTGATTTTTTCAATTTTTGATAATTTATTTCTTGGGCAGAATAGTAGTTTGTCCAAGAATTTCTATTTTTTACCAACTCTAATTCCCATTTTTTATTACCTAATAGATCGGAAATTACAGCAGATTCCAAGTACATGAAGTACAGATATTAACAATTAAATGAATTCAAGCGTGGGCATCTTGCCCACGATGGGTGTATCTTACCAAAGTGGAATCTGCTGTAAAATAAATTCTCTACTTATAAAGATTTAATGCTCCATAATTATGATATATAAAATCAGTTTTACTACTGATATTTAATTTTTAAATTTCAAGGAAAAATCTTGGGCTTGATGCTCGAACTAAGCTTCAATTTAACTCACTATTTTTATTTTTTTTATCTGCTTTTTTAAATTTCAATTATACCAAACATGAAAAAAGAATGCTACAAAAAAAAAGCTGAAAATTATGTCTAAAAATAACCGCTCCATCCTATAATCAACCTATTTCGTTCGATTGTTTTGCCTTTTTTTATGATTTGTTTATTACTTCTTTCTTCTTCTCTCTTCCCTCTTACCGAAAAATTTATAAGAAGAGGTAATTCTAAATTATACAGGACTTATGCAAAGACACTGTGTATAGAGTCCAGTAACTATTGGACAATAGTTATGAGTACTATATATAGCGTATCTGCGTAAGTCCTATTATAAATTCTAAATTATAAATTCTCAATTCTAAATTCATCATGAAATCATCCATACCAGTAGAAACAGACCTAGTGCTAATAGGTGGCGGTCATAGCCATGCGATCGCCATTAAAAATTTTGCGATGAACCCCATACCAGGAGTAAGATTAACCCTAATTACAGATGTATATCATACTCCCTATTCTGGGATGTTACCTGGATATGTTGCAGGTTTATATACCTTCGATCAATGTCATATTGACCTGCGTCCCCTCGCCAAATTTGCTGGAGCTAGGATATTTGTAGACCGCGCCATTGGTTTAGACTTGGAAAAAAATCAGGTAATTTGTGCCAACCGCCCATCTGTTGCTTTTGATGTACTATCCATTGATATTGGCAGTACTCCCGCTAGCTTAACTGTACCGGGAGCAAGAGAATATACTATTCCCGTTAAACCCATATCAAAATTTCTCACCTATTGGCATGAGATAACCACAACAGTTGCTCAGTCACCAGAACAAAAAATTCGTATCGGAATAGTTGGAGGTGGTGTCGGGGGTGTGGAGTTAGCATTTGCAGTGCAAAGTCATCTGCATCATATTTATCAGGATGCTAGACAACCTACTAATAACTTGGAGTTGCATCTATTTCATCGAGGTACAAGACTATTACCCGGACGCCATCGTTGGGTGGGAAAGCAAGTTGAGAAAATTCTGAAAAGTCGTGGTGTGGTATTGCATTTGGAAGAAAATGTTATTGGGGTGAAAGTTAAGGATGGGCAAGACAGTGAGCAAGACAGTGAGCAAGACAGTGATTTTGCCACTGATGCGCGGATGAATGAGAGGAAAATTCAAGATAAGGATGGGCAAGACAGTGAGCAAGACAGTGATTTTGCCACTGATGGGCAAGACAGTGATTTTGCCACGAATGCGCGGATGAATGAGCGGAAAATTCAAGATAAGGATGGGCAAGACAGTGAGCAAGACAGTGATTTTGCCACTGATGCACGGATGAATGAGCGGAAAATTCAAGATAAGGATGGGCAAGACAGTGAGCAAGACAGTGATTTTGCCACTGATGCGCGGATGAATGAGCGGAAAATTCAAGATAAGGATGGGCAAGACAGTGAGCAAGACAGTGATTTTGCCACTGATGCGCGGATGAATGAGCGGAAAATTCAAGATAAGGATGGGCAAGACAGTGAGCAAGACAGTGATTTTGCCACTGATGCGCGGATGAATGATGAGAAAATTCCAGACTTTGCACCCAAAATTATTGAGTGTAATTCTGGATTACAAATAGAATGCGATATCCTGTTCTGGGTAACTCAAGCATCTGCTGCTCCTTGGTTACAAACAGCGGGGTTAGCAACAGATGCTAGTGGCTTTATTTTAGTTAATGACAAACTACAGTCAATTTCTCATCCACAAGTTTTTGCTGCTGGAGATGTCGCAACAATGGTTAACCATTCACGGCCAAAAGCTGGTGTTTTTGCAGTACGACAAGGAAAACCCTTATTGGAAAATTTACAACGCGCTCTCCAGAGAAAACCCCTAAAGTCGTTTATACCTCAGAAAAAATTCCTGATTTTAATTGGCACTGGAGACCAACGAGCGATCGCTTCTCGCGGCAAAATGGGATTTGGGCCTGAGTCTTTACTTTGGCGTTGGAAAGACAACATTGACCGCAAATTTATGGATAAGTTTACTAACCTGAAGATGGAAGGTAGAAGTTATCCCTCTTCTTGGAAAGGGAAGAGTAGAAAGAGAAAAGATTCCCAAATTATGCACTGTGCTGGTTGTGGAGCAAAAGTAGGCAGTAAGGTTTTGGAGAAGGTACTGCACCGTATTCAACAGCAAATACAGAGGGATGATATTTTAATTGGTATAAGTACCCCTGATGATGCTGCAGTAGTTCGGGTGCCAACAGATAAGGTAATGGTGCAGACTATTGATTATTTTCCAGCATTGGTGGATGACCCCTATTTATTGGGAAAAATCACGACTAATCATTGTTTGAGCGATTTATTTGCCATGGGAGCAACACCTCAAAGTGCTTTAGCGATCGCTACTATTCCTTATGCTTCATCTATTAAACAAGAGGATGATTTATATCAATTGTTATTGGGAGCAACGGAAATTCTTAATCAAGCAGGTGCTGTTTTGATGGGGGGCCATACAACTGAGGGAGCAGAATTAGCTTTTGGTCTTACCTGCAATGGTTTAGCATTTTCGGAGAAACTATTGTACAACAGTGGGATGCAGTCGGGAGATGTGTTGATATTAACGAAACCGTTGGGTACGGGAGTGTTATTTGCTGCTGATATGCGTCTGCGGGCAAAAGGCCGTTGGATTGAAAGTGCAATTGAATCAATGTTGGTTTCAAATCAGAATGCTGCCAAATTGTTATTGGAATATGGTGCGACTGCTTGTACGGATGTGACGGGATTTGGATTAGTCGGACATTTGTTGGAGATGGTGAAAGCTTCTCAAGTTGCTGTGGAGTTGGAAATGGAGGCAATTTCTGTGTTGCCAGGAGTGGCAGAAATTTTGCAGCAAGGTATTTTTAGTTCGCTGTATCCGGAAAATTTGCGGATGTCTGCATCTATTCAAAATTCGGAGCAGGTAAGTACCCATGTTCTTTATCCATTGTTGTTTGATCCACAGACTTCTGGTGGGTTGCTTGCTACTGTACCTGGGGAGTCAGCGAGTGCTTGTTTGCAGGCCCTGCAGCAGGAATATTCTGAAAGTAGAATTATTGGTAGAGTAGTAATGTTGGATACGGGAGTGCTGCCAATTAAGATTTGTTAGTAGGGAGTGGGGGAGTGGGGGAGTAGGGGAGTAGGGAAGTGGGGGAAGTGTGGGAAGTGTGGGAGGGAAGTAAACATACAGTAGATTCCGCTTTAGTGAGATAAACTCATCGCGGGCAAGATGCCCGCACTACAAACAATTTTTTTAACATCGGGAATTTACAGAAATTTAACTGTAGATATACAAATATATTGAGCAAAATTTCAAGGAGGAAATATTAACTATGGCAAGTAAACTCAGGCGGAATATTTGGCGAGTTCTCAACACAGAAATAGAATTGAATTTACCCGAAGCCGTTCAAGGTGGGGTTGAGTCAGCTAAGGCGGTTTTGGAAATAGCAAAAGCTCTACAAGAAAATAAGGATACTTCAGAGTTAAAACCTTTTATTGAAAATATTGATTCACTTTTAGATGTATTAAATTCTCCCCTGGGAAAAGTTGCCGGGGCGGGTTTACCTTTTTTGCCTATTGCAACTGGAATTATTACTTTTATTATTGAAAAAACTCGTCAAGAGCCTACTTTAGAAGATGAAGTACAATTGGTGGCTCAGGTGGCTTATTTAGAAAGTTTACGAAAATTTTTAATAGACAATCCTGAAATATCGGAAAAACTGACAGAAACTGAGGCATCGGAAGCAGTGCAAAAACAAATAAAAAAATTGGATGAAGAAATAGATTTTAATGATCTATATGCTAGGAATACTGTAATTTGTTTCTATGATTCGCCTTTAAGGGAAAAGTTTGACGAGATTTTGATTGAACGTTTTAAAGAATCTGATTTGGATGAAAATATAGCTAAAATAGTTGCCAAAAGAGTTTCTCGCAGTACCCACCGTTATATGAAACAAGCGGTTTCAGAGGTGAAAGATGATGCTAAAAAATTAGCAGCAATCTATGGGGATGGGTGGCAGAAAGATTTGGAAATTTATGGCAGTATCGATCAATATTTGAAAGAGAATATTGCTACTAAACCACAGGAAAAAGTATTTGATGAAAATTTCACTTTTCAGCAGATTTATGTACCACTAAAAGTTAAATCTGTTAAGTCCTATGAGGAAATTGAAGAAAGACCAAGACCCCAGAATATTGAGGAGTGGGCCAAAACAATTTTGTTGGATGAAAAGAAACACAAACAGGTGTTATTTATTCAAGCAGGACCGGGAAGAGGAAAGAGTGTATTTTGCCGAATGTTTGCCGACTGGGTGCGTCGGGAATTACATCCTATATATACGCCGATTTTAATTCGGTTGCGAGATGTGAGAAATTTTGCAGCAAATATTGATGAGACTCTAGCTAATGCAGTGGGTAGAGATTTTGTTACTAGCGATAGTGGTTGGTTGACAGACCACAATACTCGGTTTCTGTTTTTGCTGGATGGGTTTGATGAGTTGTTGTTGGAACGGGGGGTGAGTAATGACTTGAAGGTATTTTTAGACCAGGTGGCACAGTTTCAGAAACAGGCAGCAGAAAATAACGAGCGCGGTCATCGGGTTTTAATTACTGGTAGACCATTGGCACTTTATGGAATTGAAAGGTTGATGCCTCCTAATTTGGAGCGGGTGAGTATTTTGCCGATGGGTGACGAAATTCAGAAACGGTGGTTTGAGAAGTGGCAGACTATTGTTGCGGAAGAGGAAACAGAAAAGTTCCGGGAATTTTTGCACAGTGAACAATGTCCGGATCAGGTTCAGGAATTGGCACGGGAACCACTGTTGTTGTATTTGCTCGCTGCAATGCACCGGGATGAGCAGTTAAAAGTAGAGATGTTTGCTAATGCTGATGTTGGTTGGGCAAAAGTCTCGGTCTATGAGCAAGCATTGGAATGGGTGTTGGAGAAGCAGCGAGTAGAAGAGGGTAAAAATATTAATCCTGAAATTACAAAGTTAGACCCAGAAGATTTAGAAATTTTGTTGGCAGAAGCGGGGTTGTGTGTGGTGCAGTCTGGTGGGAAATATGCTGCAATAAAAATGATTGAAGACCGACTGCTGAAACAGGGATATAAGGAGTTGCAGGATTTAATTGAGAATGCTCGGCAAAATAAGCGAGAGGATGGATTGAAAAATGCTTTAGCTGCGTTTTATTTGAAGTCGGCAGCAAAGGCAGAAAATTCGGTGGAGTTTTTCCACAAGAGTTTTGGTGAGTTTCTCTGTGCAAAACGGATGGTGGAAGGTCTGGAAGATTTGACGGAGAAAACTGGGAAGCGACGTAAGACTTATGTGGTGTCTGATGAGGAATTTGAGTGGCGGGTTTACGATCTGTTTGGTTATGGCAGTTTGACGGCGGAAGTTGTGGAATATTTGATGGCGTTGTTGGTGAAAAATCATGTTGAGTTGGTGGTGTTGTTTGAGCGGTTACATGGTTTTTATCTAGACTGGTGTGAAGGGGAGTTTATTGAGGAGAGGGAGGAAGTTTTACCTCAGAAAAAGACGAGGCAGTTGTGGCAGTGGGGTATTGAGTCTGGGCAACGTCGGGTGGATATTTATACGGGGTTGAATGTGATGATTTTGTTGTTTGATTTGCATCGTTATGGGAGGTCTCAGGAGGAGTTGCGGGAGCAGTTGCATTTTTATCCTTGCGGTAAACCTGGTGGTGAAGATTTTGAGGAAACAAAATTATTGAGGATTATTAGTTATAGTCAATGTTTTTGGATTAACAATTTTGTAGAAATAGTAGGTAAGTTTCTCAGTGGTGCTGACCTCAGTGGTGCCAACCTCAGTGATGCTGACCTCAGTGGTGCCAACCTCAGATATGCCAACCTCAGATATGCCAACCTCAGTAGCGCCAACCTCAGTGATGCCAACCTCAGATATGCCAACCTCAGTAGCGCCAACCTCAGTAGCGCCAACCTCAGTGATGCCAACCTCAGATATGCCAACCTCAGTGATGCCAACCTCAGTGGTGCCAACCTCAGTAGTGCCAACCTCAGATATACCTACCTCAGTGATGCCAACCTCAGTGATGCCAACCTCAGTAGTGCCAACCTCAGTGATGCTTTCAGTGATGCTAACCTCAGTGGTGCCAACCTCAGATATGCCAACCTCAGATATGCCGACCTCAGATATGCCGACCTCAGTAATATCAGATGGAATAATCAAACCAACTGGTCAAATACTATCGGTTTACATCAAGCAAGAGAAGTTCCAGAAGACCTACAACAAAATCCAGAATTTGCCGCAGCAGTTGCTCAGTCGGAAGCAGAAAGTCAACAACAACAGTAAATTTTAAAGTAGTGCAATAAATGTAGGTTGGGTTGAGGGACGAAACCCAACATTATACGAAACCCAACAGTAGTAAGGTTTTGTTGGGTTTCACTGCCGTTCAACCCAACCTACATTTTTAGGCGTGTCAGTCCACTCCCTACTCCCCTGCTCCCCTACTCCCCTACTCCCCTACTCCCCCGCTCTACCACTAACCTTCCAAATACAAAAAATGTAATCTCCCAAAATAATCACCAGCAACAATAGTTCTTCCATCCGGTGCAACTGCGCAACGTTTGAATCCACTACTTCCGATAAAAGTAGCGATCGCCTTCTTAGTTGTTAAATCCCACAATTTCAAAGTCTTATCTTCCGAAGCAGAGATAGCTCGACTATTTGCTAATCCTACAACATCTAATATAGTTCTTTCATGACCTCTGAACACACCAACTTTATCACCTGTTTCCAAATTCCAAACTCTCACATCATAATCATAAGAACTTGAAATAACATACTTATTATCAGGAGTCACTGCCACAGAATTAACGAAGCCAACATGACCAGTCAAAACCAAAACTCTTTCTTCTGTTTCTAAATCCCAAACCATAACATTTGTATCGTGAGAACCTGAAATCACATACTTACCATCAGGACTTATTGCTATACAGGATACCTCCTCTTCATGACCTCCTAAATAGCCAACTTCTTGCTTTAATTCTAAATCCCAAATCTTCATTCCACGGTTTCCCCAATATCCAGAAATAAGAGCTTCACCTTCTGGGGTTACTACCATAAAATTCCCTAAATGTAAAGGGGATAAAAAAGCAAATGTTTCTTCTTGAGTTCTGGGATTACGACATTTCATTTTTCTGATTTCAGTACTAGGTTCTGAACTGCTAAAACCAAGAAATATCTGTTTACTATCTGGAGTTATTGCAAAACAATGTACTACTCTAAAACCTTCTATTTCTATATTACAAACTTCAGAAAAATTTGTTAAATCCCAGACTTTTAATCTAAAGTCACAAGCAGCAGAAATTGCCCATTTACCATTAGGAGCAATAGCAACAGCATTAATCTCTTCTGGATGACCAATAGGAGTATAATTTACCCTATTTTTTTCCCAAACTTTTGTTAAATCCCAAACTTTTATACTAAGCTCAGAACCACAAGAAATTGCCAGTTTACCATCTTTTGTAATGACAATATCATTTACATAACGACAATGGTCTCTAAAAGTAGCAATTTCTTTTCCTGTTTCTAAATCCCAAACTTTAATTGTTGAATCACCAGATGCAGAAACTAAGTGTTTACCATCAGGAGTTACTGCTACAGATTCAACTACACTATCATGACCAGATAATTGAAATATTTGTTCTCCTGTTTTTATATCCCAAACATAAATCCAACCGAACAAGTACTCCCATTCTCCATCAAGGTCGTACCCAATAACTCGCTTTCCATCTGGCGTAACTGCCGCTCCTTCAACTTCTGCAGTATGACCTTTAAGTGTCTTAATTAATTTCCTTGTTTTTCGACTCCAAACTTTGATAGTTTTGTCAAAGGAAGCTGAAATTATTTTTTTTCCATCCTGTGTAATGGTGACAGATTTTACTTCTGCTTTATGAGCTTTAATAGAGTGAATAAGTTCCCCTGTTTGTAGATTCCAGATTTTAATAGTTCCATCATCAGAACTAGAAATTAATTCTTTTTCGTCTGGTGTAAGAACTACTGAAGTTACTGGTGCATCATGTCTATTCAGGGTAATTATTTGTTTTTTTTCGATTAAATTCCAAACTTTTATTGTTTCATCTGCTGAGGCTGAAATAAGTAGTTTTCCATCAGATGTTACTGCTAATGATGTGACTTCTTTTTTATGACCAGTGAGAGTAAATTGTTCTTTTCCTGTTTCCAGATTCCACACTTTAATTTGATTATCTCTAGCACCAGAAATTATGTATTGATTATCCGTTGTGACTACTACAGCATTGATAACTGCTGTATGACCTTTGATAGTACGAATTAATTCTGTGTCGGGGGGTGGGAAAGTAGGAACTAAAGGACGTAACCAAGCAGTTCTTCTACTTTTTTTTGCCCGCTCTAATAAGTTTTTAATATCTGGATTTTCAATGCCTACTAAACGACTCCAAAGTTGTTCTATCAGTTGTTTTTTATCTTTTTTAATAATATCTTCTGAGAGACGAAATACTCCTTGAATTAATCTCAAAGTTTCTATTTGTTGAGCAGTTATATCTGAGGGTTTTGAAGGATGTAATATTGAATTATAATCTTCTATTAATACCTGTAGGTCATCGACAGCAATTTTAGACTTAATAAAATCAAAATCTATTAAATATTGATATAACTGTTGAAAATTTCCAGCTTCTAATAACTCCCCAACTTTCATTTGAACAGCAGTTCTTTTGTTTTCGGCAGGAATACTTTTCAACCAGTTACGGACTTCACTCATTAATTACACTCCTCTAGATCGGTCATTTCAGTTACAGCAGATTCCAAGTATCTAAAATACAGATATTAAAATAAAACGTTCTCAGTGCGGGCATCTTGCCCGCGTGGGTATACCTCACCAAGGTGGAATCCGCTATATCAGTTATCAGTTATCAGTCAAAATTCAAAAATCAGGTGTTGGTGAATTTAGCTATGATTTTGTGCTTAGGGAATAGGTAGGGACGTTGCATACAACGTCCTTACAGATTAGTTCATTCCTTCCTTTTGAACAAATTTATTCCTCATCCCCTATTACCCATTACCCATTACTTATTTTCCATTTAACTTCAGCATCTGTGCTGCCATTGCTAAACTTTCCTCATATAAAACATCGCTGCCCCAATGTTGTAACTGTTGTGCCATCAAAGCTTCCGCCTTCTGATCCGTTAATGCTGTTACCTGCTCCGTTAGACAAGACTGCGCCTTACCGCCAGATTCTAAACGCATACAACCAGTAGTTTCAGAACACAAAATTGTGCAACAATTAATATCAGCATCAGGATTAGTTGAACCCAAACGTACACCGACTAAGTCCCCAGGAATTTCACCAAAATCAGCAGTAGGAATAGCTGCTAACTCAGCAAGAATTTCTTGATTATTTTGCCCATGAAATTTTATATGAGTAATATCATACTCACCACCCACTTCTGCATAAGAAACTGGTTTCCAATCAAGACGACTAGCAAACCAACCTAAAAACATGAGTGCTTGAGCAGCATTTCCTTTTTCATAGTCAAGTGTAATAGTGTCAACTTCCCATAAAGCCGCCCGTCGTTGGGGAGGATCAAAAGCAGCAGCAGTTAATTCTTGCCAAGCTGAAAGACGATGCCAGTTGAGATCGGCAATATAAGTTTCGTTATCAATCAACTCTTGCATCTTTAAAAACTCCGATTCTGGATCGGAAAAGTAGCAGGAGTCCATAATTATACAATTACTGGCCTCACACAAACTCCGAAATAGTTCCTGATCTATGTTGGGAGTTGCTTTCCACCATACGAATTTGGGTAGATCGGGAATCATTAATGATGTTACTGTTTCACCCACCCTTTCCATTGCTGATTTTGTTCCTCGTAGGGTAACGTATTCACTGCAAACAAGATTTGAGGTGCTTTTCTTCTGAATTGGGCAATAAGCAGATACTTGAGCTGTTACCCCTGTATCTTCTTCCCCAATATTTGGGCACAGAGTAACTATACGACAAGGGTTTTGAGCTGCGATCGCGTCTGCTAGACTAAATCCTCTAACATTAATGTTTGCGATTTTTTGTCGGTCTTCTGGTTGTTTGGCAAATTCCTCGCGCAATTTGGCTAGGGTGTTGGGATCTACTCTACCCGTGATTGGTAGTTGATATGTATTTTGTGCATTTCTAATTCCATCCCTGGTTTTTGGCCCATGAATTCCATCAATGGGGCCTTCGTAGAATCCTAATCCCCCCAGCAATTGTTGGAACTCTTCTGGTTCGTAAATTACCATGCTAAAGGTAGCAGCTCTGGTGGCAATGGGTGCTGCTTTTCCTCCATTTTGACTAAGCCAAATTTTACTTAATTCTTCTTCTATTTCTCCTAGAGAGATATCTTTTGGTTGTTGTAAGGCAACAATTGGTGTAGTCATTTTTTTGTTTGTCCTTAGTATTAGTTTTTCTTGATATAATCGTTGATAGTAATTATACTTGGTAATATTGTCCTGATTTTAGCACTTGTCCTTAGTCTTCGAGACTGATTTGAATATTTATGCCATACTTTCTTGGCTAACTATTACTAAGTAGATTGTTACCGAAAAATTGGGTTTAAAGCCCTTTTAGGGGGACTTTATGCTATAATTGAAAAAGCGGAAAGGTATTCAACCGCTCTAAAAACCTATAGCTACCTAACTTGTAGCGTTTGCACCTTGAAAATTAGAGTTATGGGGTTTTGTACACCGAATGCTTGTACTTAGGAATTGCTCTAAGCAACAAGTATCAGAGAACCAAAAATTTTGAGGTTTGAACTGTACCGTAGGGCATAGGTCCACAGGCTCTTGGAATAGAGCAAACGCGCAGGCGTGAGAACCATCTCTGGGCTAGGTATCGCAAGGTAATTAGTTTAAGTGGACTCAGTGAGCCAAGAATCCTGGTTTCAGGAGAATCTCCGTGCCTTTAGGCCGGAGAGTATGTCAATAAGTAGACTTTTGATTATATAGGGTAGCGTAAATTGGCAAATTATACCTATTTTACTAATTACAAGTTATTTCCTATTGCCCTGTAATTTAAACTTTTTTTAATAAATTTTACCCCGAATTTTTTAATCGCTAATCATATTATGTTGATGTTCAATAGTGTTTAGATATCTCTCAATCTAGTTAATCATTATTGCTCTGATTTTGATTGAATTTGATTTAAGTTACTTTTCCTAAAACCTCACACCTTATTCTGTATCATCAACTACACTTCCCAAATTTTGGATTTTTAGTTACCGAATAATTAAGGTTTAAAGCCTCTCCTTTAAATGAAAACCAAGTAAAGGAAAACCAAGTAAAATTTTTCCTTTGAGTCAACCCTCTTCTTTTTTTCAAGTTTTCAAAGATAGGTAATTGTTAATTATTCATTATTCATTATTAATTGTTGAATCACCTACTACCTAAAACCTAACAACTAAAGCCTTCTTTAAAGCATTTTGTTTTTGGTTTTACTAGAAATTAAAGCTACTAAATTATCAATATAAGGGCTAGCTTCCATTGGCATTACTTCCATACCATGGAGTACTTTTTGATTAAGAATAAAGTATACTAAAGAACCAACAAAAACTATAGCAGTTGCTTCTGGATCGTCAAGGTTTAATTCTTGATGTTCTTGCAAATATTTTGTCAGAATTTCTACTGCTGGTTTTGCTATTTGAGTTAAAAATAATTTGGATAAATCTGGATATTTTCCTGACTCAGCAATAATTAATCTGACAAATTCTAAATATTCAGTATCGTTGATGTTTTCTGTGAGTAATCTATCAGCTAAATTGCGCAATACTTGTTCCGGTTCTCCTTCAAGTGGTTGTGACCAAACAAAATTAAATTTTTTGGTAGCTACTCGCTTGACTAAGGCTTTGAATAATCCTTCTTTATCTGTGAAATGACTATATAGTGTCTGTTTCGATACTCCTGATGCTTTGGCTACTTTATCCATACTGGTACAAGCATAACCATTCTTCAGAAATTCTGGTATTGCTCCTCTTAATATTTGTTCTGCTTTGCCCACAGCATCCTGGCCTTGTTTTTTCAGCCTCTTGATTTTGGTCATTAACTTTTTTCCTTGAGATTTTTTTTCTTTCTGAGTTGACATTATCAAACAAGTAGTTATATATTATAAATATAATCAAACTATACGGTCTAGTCTAAGTATAGGAGTTAGTAATATGAGTATAATTTGTATCTCCATATTGGCAGGCACAATCGTCTTATCTGACACAATTATTAACGGTAAACTACAAGTCTCAAAGCGGTTGTTTAACTGGATAGAAAAAGTGAGCGATCGCTCCCACACAGAAGGCAATATTTCTGAAATGTCAGAATAATGTTGCTAGTGCCGCTACGCGGAAGTCAAAAGTCAAAATTCAAAAGTCAAAATTTAAAAGTATTGATTGGTAAAGCTTTTAGGATTTTGTAACTGGTTAGTTATTTCTGCCATCCTGCATTAGTAGTATTTAAGTATCAAAATTTTCACTACTAATGGCTAATGCCGCTAGGCGGAAGTCAAAATTCAAAATTCAAAAGTCAAAATTTAAAAGTATTGATTGGTAAAGCTTTTAGGATTTTGTAACTGGTTAGTTATTTCTGCCATCCTGCATTAGTAGTATTTAAGTAGGGTTTGCTGATTAAATCTCAAACCATTGACATATAAAGGTTTCAGCATGATTAGGTTGAAAAAAGTGCCCGCTTTTCGGTCAAGATAGCTCAAAAAGGAGCGCATTTTGTGCAAGAGTTGGGCAGAAAAATTCAGGGACAATTCTTCCAACTACATCCCCTGTAACTCCCATTTCTCCTGTCTCCTGTCTCCTGTCTCCTACCCCTACCACTCATACTTTTGAGCGCAAACCCTAAGTATCAAAATTTTCACTACTAATGGCTAATGCCGCTACGCGGAAGTCAAAATTCAAAATTCAAAAGTCAAAATTTAAAAGTATTGATTGGTAAAGCTTTTAGGATTTTGTAACTGGTTAGTTATTTCTGCCATCCTGCATTAGTAGTATTTAAGTATCAAAATTTTCACTACTAATGGCTAATATTAGTAAAGGAAGATAAATTAGCCTTCAAGAATTTAGAATTTAGAATTTAGAATTTAGAATTACCTCTCCTTGAAAAGAAGAGGTAATTATTAATTATTAATTATTAATTATTAATTATTAATTGTTTAATATTAGCCATTAGTATTTTTATTGGAGAAACTTCCCAAAGAGTTTTCTAGAGGTCATTTCAGTTATCAGTTTTTTGGTAAAATATAGACATACACTGTCAAGATGGAAAAATTATGCTTGAAAACTCTTCAATAATTAGTAAGTCTCCTGAAATTATGGGAGGTACCCCAGTTTTTGCTGGTACGAGAGTGCCAGTAGAAACACTTTTTGACTATTTAAAAGCAGGAGAGTCTATTGATGATTTTCTTGATGGTTTTCCTAGCGTTACTCAAGAACAAGTGATTGAATTATTAGAAGAAATAGGAAAACAAATTATTCGTATAGTGGCATAGAATGAAAATTCTTTTGGATGAATGTATAGATCTTCAATAATTGATAATTGATAATGGATAATTGATAATTACCTCTCCCTAAAACGAAGAGGATTGAATAAAAGGAAAATATTTTCTTGTTTCTCCTTCTTGCTCTTGCAGAAACACAATTTGATGTGTTTATTACAGTTGACCGTAACTTATCATTTCAGTTGAATTTACCACAGTTCAATATTGCAGTAATTGTTTTACAAGCACCTTCAAATCGTTTAGTAGATTTGAAAGTTTTAATGCCAAAAGTTATAGATGTTCTAGCTACAGTATCTAAAGGAGAAGCTAGAGTTATTAGTTTATAGAAGTAGAATTTTAAGAAAAAATTTTAGTTATTTTCATATTTACCTTTTAGGATTCAGAAAAAGTTAAAATAACTTTTGTAATAAATTTTTCAATTTTTTTGTTAGTTTGTTTATACTCCCCTTTTCCATCTACTAAATATTCGGGTACTTTTATATTCATTGCTAAACTAAAACCGTTCTCAATTTGTGAAAATAAGTTTAAATTTTGTTCAAACCTTAACATTAGGTTATTCTTTTCACGATTTTTAACTAGAAAATTAATATCATTGTCTTGAGACAAAAAGTTTTCAGAAATGTATTGTTTAGCTGATTCTATGTCTGGTAGAGATCCTTTAAATTCTGCTGATATTTTGTAGAGTTCTTTTTCTACACTTTTAGTAAAAGATTCTCCACCTATATTGAACAAGTCAAAAATACTAAAACTCGATTTCAAATTGAAATCTTTCTGAGAATCAAACTCTCGATCTTTTTGATTAATCAATTCAACTTTTTTCGCACCTAAGTAACCAGCAACTATTGTATAGTGTTGCCATTTTGTGAAAATAACTTCAGTCTTAATTTTTTCTGCATCAAATTTCAAATAATCGTTAGGATTATAGGCGTTTTGAATAAGAATATTCCCCGGCTCAATCAAACCTTTTTGCTGTAAGGATTGTAAAAAACTTTGACTACTTTCATCGTATAAATCAATAGATTCTTCTACGATACACAACCCATTTTTGGTTTTATTAGTATTTTTAATTAAAATTGAATCTCTTAATTTTCTATAAGCTGAATCATACTTAATTCTCTCAGGCATACCTGTAGGTAAAACTAAAATAACTTGACGTTTACCAGGATTATCAACTGGAATATTTGCTTCATATCCATAAGGAAAAGAATGTTCTCTTGTCATATATCTCCTTTATTTATCTCTTATTAGCCACATAATAATGTTATTTATAGCAATCAAAAATCCTACTAAAATTAACTCAATTTCACTAAAAAAGTATTTGATGATTATTAAAGCTAGTATTACAGGAGTAAAAATTTTTATTAATAGTTTACCTATGCGTAAAAATTTTCTTTTGTCTTGATTTTTATAATAAATATTACGCAAATTCAACTCTATGGTTTCTAACTGATTTTCTTGAATTGGCTGTTCAATTTTTTCAGCAAAGTCTTGAATTTTGTTCCGGATTTCAAAAATCCAGTCTTCAAAGTAGTAATTTAAAGATGATGCAGGTAATTTCCCTTTAATGCCTATTTTTGCCGGACGTTTAGTTGCATCTAACTTATTAGTCATAGCTTCAATATAAAAGTCTAAATTACTAGACAAAATATTTATTTGATTTTCTGTAACTTCCGCAATTCCAGCAACATTTAATTTATCAATACTTTTAATTACTTCTTGACCTTCTATACTATCCGAGTCAACTTTTCTGGTATTTTTGACAATATAAATAGGAATATTTTTATTGTAATTTACAATATAAAAATACAAATCAGTAGTCATGTTTCTTGTGAGATTAAGGATTTAAGTATTCCGTGAACTAATTCAGTGGCAAATTTTTGAGAAACGAGAGTTCCAGTGACCCATTTGATTTCTGTTTTTGGAAAATATAGACCACCAGTAATATCTGTAAAACGATCCCTAAAATATCTGTGATAATTTTTTTGATTACTTAAATAATGAGATACAGTTTCTTCATTATCAATTTCACCAAAATAATTACCAACTATAATTAACTTTGAGAATGAATTTCTTTGCCAGAGATTCAAGTCTCTTTGCCATTGGCTAATATTAGCAAAATCTAGTTCAAGAGCAGCTCTATATTTTCTTATTACATCATTGTCTTGAGTACCACCAATATCAAGTATTAAATCACTTCTAACAACATAAATAATACAATAACTCTGATTAAAAGTCTTCTTTTTGAATTGATAGAGCTCTCGTTGACCACCTACATCAAAAAAATTTCTTATTCTTATAATTTCTTTTGAACCGTGAAATTCGATTTTGATTTTTTCTTGTTTTTGACGCGTGCTTGTACTATCAATACCATGGACTAATTTATGGGTAAGGATAAACTTATACAACACTGATTTTCCGCAATTATCAACCCCTAAAATTCCCAGATTAATGCCAAATAAATCAATATCTATTTTGTCTAAAAATGAATTGTCATTTTTTAAACTTGTATGCCATTCCATATATATTCACTATTTTGAGATAGTAAGCAAGGAAGTTATGAAATTTATCTACACTATATTTAGCTTTTTAACCGAATAGTTAGCAAAAATAATTTCTCAAACAAATAGAATATAGGAGATATTTATTATCATCATAACCTAGTTATTTAGAAACTGTCTACAGACACCCTGTAAACCATTGTTTAATTATGTTGCAATTTAGATATTATTATTGATAATAATTTATAGAAATCAAAAATTTATCGGATTTACAGGCAACTTGCAAGTAGAAGCAAAAATTCAGTTCAAAGATTGATAAACCATAGACTTATCACCATAATTTTTCACAAAACCTCGACTCTGCATCACCCGTTCAAATAATTCGGTAGACAAACTATTTTCCACAGACCAAACACCTGGTTTATTCAATTTTCCAGACAAAATTAATTCAGCAATACCACCAGCACCAATACCTGTAACATTTGCAGTATCTTTATGTATAATTGACGAGCAAAAATCAGCTTTTTTCCCTGACTTTTTACCCATGACTTTTGCTTGAATTGCGACACCAGTACCACTATATTTATCTGTAAATTGAGTCATTTTATAACTGACTTGAGACAGAAATTCTATTACCCCTGAATTCTTTAACCAACTAACAGGAAATAAATGAGCAGTCATCCAAGTCAGATAATTATAAAAATCGGGAAATGAACCAAACTTTGTAGTTACAGTTTTCACAGGAAAAGAAGTAGCTAAAGTCAAAGATTCTGGCATATCGAACCAGTAAACACCTATTTTTCCGTAGGGAGATGGAAATTTAATAACTTGGCGATCGCTATAAGGTTTAACAGATTGCCATTTACCATTTATCCAGGCATCAAAATGATTTTGTAAACCTAAAAAAGTAGTCCGCATAACTGTTACTCCCGCTCCACCCGAACCACCTACTACATAACTTAAATGTATTTCCTCTGGTTCATCAAATTGTTCTACAGATTGACGAGCTAAACTATTAGAAATTCCTGGGAAAATCCCTGTATTAATAATTGCAGTAACTCCAGCTTGCTTGGCAGCTTCAGAATATTCTAAAGCTTTACGAGTAAACCCTCTAGAGTCACTAACATCAACATAATTAACACCAGCTTCGATGCAATTTTTCAGGACATTAGTATCGCGATAATGAAAGGGACCTGCACAATGAATAACTAAATTACCAGCAGATTTACTATAAGAATGAATAATATTTTTTACTCTTTCTTTGTCTGCTAAATCTAAAGCTAAATATTTAACTCCAGGAATAGGAATTTCTTTGATATTTACTTCTGATTTACGTCCGGTAATAGTAATTTCTGAGTTTGTATAAGTAGCTAAATCTCTAGCAACACTACTGCCAATTCTGCCGTATCCACCGATGATTAAAACTTGGTTAGTCATTTCAGTTATCAGTTATTATACCAAATTCAAGAAAGATTGTTACAGTAAAATTATAGATGCTTAACGGAATTGAAAAATATTCACTGTTTATTTCTTATACCTACCACCTACCACCTAAAACCTAATACCTTGAATAGCCAATGTAGCAATATTTTTTGAAAATGGTATTAGTTAATAGTACCTCTAGCTAAAGCCAGAAATCAGTTTTTCTAAATCATACTTGGTATGCAGCCTTATTTTTTAGTCATAATTAATATGAAATTATAGGAAACATCAAGACGTAAATTAAAAAGTATTAATTTTGTTTCCTCTATCAGAAACTAATACAGCTAATTTCCGGCATTATATCATCAGTAGTGGGTTGATATGATTAATCTTTAAAATCATTAATTTAACCAGAAATCGCCCCTATTATTTCAACATTTTAAGTGCATAAATTTACTACAAACTACAATATTATGATAAATTTTAGCAGACAGAATAAACTAGATTTCATCGAAGGACAAAAAAAGCAAAAAAAGTCGATATTAGCAGTAAACGTCTAATTGGAATTGCCCCCAGTCGTTGGGTAGAATGGGTGACAGAAATTACTAATATTACTGTCGAAGAAATTATTTCTTCAGACTTCCAGTGGGTAAGTCGAGAAGGAGATGTTTTGCTCAGTGTTTCAAGCACTGAACATGGAGAATTTCTGGTTCTCAATGAAATGCAATTAAGGTACAACACAGAAATGCCACGTCGGATGCGTGCTTATGCCGCATTAGCAGAAGAACAATACAAAAAACCCGTTTATCCTGTATTAATAAATATCCTCCAACCAAGAATACCCACAGAAATAGTCAATTGTTATGAATCAGAATTTCTCAATTTGAGAGCACATCAAGACTATCGAGTTATTAATCTGCGGGAAATAGAAGCACAAGAAGTTTTTCAACAACCTCTCCCTTCCCTACTTCCTTTTATTCCTATTCTTAAAAGTGGAGGAGAAGAAGCAACTGTCAGACAAGCATTACAACTTTTGCGGGAAGATGAACAACTTTTAGAGTTAGAAAATTTACTAGCATTTTTTGCTACATTTGTATTGAATACGGAAATAGTACAACAAATAATGAGGTGGGATATGGCAGTTTTACAAGAATCTCCTTGGTATCAACAAATCTTACAAGAGGGAGTAGCAATTGGTGAACAACGAGGTGAACAACGAGGTGAACAAAGAGGTGAACAAAGAGGAATTGAAATTGGTGAACAACGAGGAATAATTTCTGGAATAGAAATAGGATTAGAATTGAAATTTGGCGAATCGGGAAAAGAGATATTTTCAGAGATTAATTCTATTGAAGATACTCAGGTGTTAGAAACAATTCTGACCTCTCTCAAAACTGTGGAAACCATCGAACAATTACGGCAAATTTATCAGTCAGATTCTTAAAAAATATATTCTGAAAAAAGTGTGAGTTTTGTTTCCCTCCCTACTTCCTTTTCTTACCTTTCTTAAAGGTAGTGGGGAAAAGGAAACTGTTGGACAAAGGTACGATTAACAATTCTCAAAATTAGAAAAATTACTAGCATTTTTGGCTACCAATGTATATTGAATACTGAAAAAGTTTAATCTAGTAAAAATTAGAATTTTTTGGATAATCTAGAGTTGCTATTCAAATTTTCTCAATTCATTTTTTTACCTGAATTACCTGAAGACTACCACCAGCATATAAAACAGGTTTAGGTGAGTCAGTCTCAACTAAATTAAACCCTATTTCTTGTAATAAATTCCATATATTTGTATTAATAAAATTCCAAGAAGTTTCTGTTTCAAATAACCATAAAAATATGGCAAAACCAGGCCAAAAAAGAATATTGACCGGACGATGAAAATCAACAAAAGTAAAAATACCTCCTGGTTTAAGAATACGGTAAACTTCTTGAATAATTTGCTTTAATTGTTCATAATTCATCTCATGTAGAGCAGCACTGGTATGTACTAAATCAAATTGATTATTTGAGAATGGCATATCCTCAGCAAATGCCTCTACATATTTAGCCGACGGTACATTTTTTTTCGCTCTATTTATTGATAGTGGAGAAGCATCTAATCCTGTAACATTTTGAGAATATTTAACCAGAAAATTAGTTGCTTGACCACTACCACAACAAAGATCAAGTATTTGAGTATTTTGATCAATGGTTAAACCTTGTAAAGCTAGTTGACGAAACTTAGTTTCTCCACCAACACTAAGAGCTGCTAAACGGGAAATACCGTCATACAACCATTGATATTTGTAGCTCCACTCTCTTAAAATTGTTGCCATGATATTAATAAGTCAAAAGTTAAAAGTCAAAAGTCAAAAATCAAAAGTCAAAAGTGTATAAATTTTATCAAAATAATTGGGTCGCGCAACCCCGCCTTATTAAGGCGAAATATTTTTGCTTCCTTGCTCAAATCCCCTACTTCCCCTCCTGGCTCCCCTCCTGGGAGGGGCGGGGGTGGATTGGGGAGGGGCAGGGGTGGGTTAACTTCTGACTTATGACTTATGACTTCGTTAATTTTGAGCTAGTGCAGGATGGCAAAAATAACTAACCAGTTACAAAATCCTAAAAGCCTTACCAATCAATACTTTTGACTTTTGACTTTTGACTTTTGACTTCCGCAGTAGTTGACTCTTAACTCCTTGGAAAATATACTTAAGAAAATATTAATATGTTAAATTTAGTAACAAATATTAAAATTGGAGCCTGATTAATACTATGAGTCGTGTTGGAGTTTTATTACTTAATTTAGGTGGGCCAGAACAACTAGAAGACGTCCGTCCCTTTCTCTTTAATTTATTTTCTGACCCAGAAATTATTCGCCTGCCCTTTCCTTGGTTGCAAAAGCCTTTAGCATGGCTAATATCCACCCTACGCTTTCAAAAGTCCCAGGAAAATTATAAAGAAATTGGCGGTGGTTCTCCATTAAGATCCATTACCGAACAGCAAGGTTTGGCGATCGAAAAACAGTTAGAAGAAAAAGGATTAACAGCTCAAACTTATATAGGAATGCGTTACTGGCATCCTTTCACAGAAGAAGCTCTGGCTAGAATTAAGCGCGACCAAATAGAAAAGTTAGTAATTCTGCCACTTTATCCTCAATATTCTATCAGCACTAGCGGCTCTAGTTTTCGGCTACTCGATCAACTCTGGCAAAAAGACCCAGAATTACAGAACACTGAATATACCGTTATTGCCTCTTGGTATCAACGACCAGGATATATTCAGGCCATGGCAGAATTAATTACTCAAGAATTAGATAACTGTCCAAACTCAGAACAAGTACATATCTTTTTCAGTGCCCATGGTGTACCAGTTAGCTACGTTGAAGAAGCAGGAGACCCTTATCAGGCAGAAATTGAAGACTGTGTAGATAAGATTATGAAAGCTTTGAATCGTTCTAACCCTCATACCTTAGCTTATCAGAGTCGAGTAGGCCCAGTGGAATGGTTGAAACCTTACACTGAAGAGGCTATTCAAGAATTGGCGAATGGTGGGGTTAAAGATTTATTAGTAGTTCCCATTAGCTTTGTTTCCGAACATATTGAGACTCTGCAAGAAATTGATATGGAATATCGTGAGGTGGCAGAAGAAGCTGGAATTAGTAATTTTTACCGAGTGCCTGCTCTAAATACCCACCCAGTATTTATTAATGATTTAGCAGATTTGGTTGTTGAAGCCCTGGATGCTCCTACTCGTCTTTTTTCTGATGCCATCCAAATGAAAAAAATTATCAAAATGTATCCCCAAGAAAAATGGCAGTGGGGTTTGACTACCACCGCAGAAGTATGGAATGGACGGTTAGCAATGCTTGGGTTTATGGCTTTGTTGTTGGAATTAATCACTGGTCAAGGCCCCTTACACTTGGCTGGCCTACTTTAGGATGCTGGATGGGGACAATTCCTGTCTATTTTAACTGTCAAAGCTGTTAGCGCAGCTCCTCCGCAGGAGGCAAATGCTGGAGGTGAAAACCATAGCAGTAAACCCCAATACCAGCCAAGATTGCTCAAATTGTGGTGAAAAAGTCAAGAAAGAATTAAACATACGAACCCATTCTTGCCTACATTGCGGTGTTGTGATTGACCGCGACTTGTTTGCGTTTGCGTAGCATCCCATAGGGAAGCATGACCTAGGAAATGCAGCGATAAATATAAAAAATAGGGCGGCAGGGCATTCCGTTCTTAAAGCTCGTGGAGCCTGATGCAATGGCAGGGCAGGGAAACAAGAAGCCCACACTATAGCGCCAGCTTAGTGTGGGAGTATGTCACAATAGGGACATTTGGCATCTAGGGACGCCCTTTCTAAAATTAATCGATCGGGATTACTCTTATATAGCGTTCAGCTATCAGCATTCAGCTATCAGCTAGAGTCAAAACATTACAGTGAAAAGTTTTGAAGTTTCTTAGTTGTCCTAATCTTAATGTGTAGTGCTATATCTTTAAATATCTTTGCAGAAGAACACCATTTCTTTGTTTCTAACCCACATTCCGCACTTCAATTTGTAACATGAAAATCAGTATAAAATCCGTAGCTTGCTTAGGTATTTATACTATATAAATTATCTTCATTTACCTTGATTGGGAGTCAAATTCTCAGTTAAATTTTAAGCATAAATACTTACTGAATCGTTGACTCCTATTGACCAATATAATTTTCTTCTTACCGAATTATTAATTATTAATTATTAATAATTAAATAATTTGGGTTTAAAGCCTCCCCTTTTAAGGGGAAAAAAAAGAAATAATATCTCCTTATATTCAATCAAGAGCGGTTTTAACCAGAGGTAATTATCAATTAATGAATTCTGACTTTTGACTTTTGACTTTTGACTTTTGACTTGTATCTTTATGCTACGTTTTGTCGTGCGGAATGTAGGTTCTAATGTCCTTTATACCAGCGATACCAATCTTGATAGCTACGAATTGCTAGCCACAATAATAGTAAGGCAATTAATCCTCCTTGTTGTGGTGCGTCAAAGGCAAAAATTACCAGGCAAATACACAGAATATCTTGGACTAACAGCATCCAGACTGGCAAACCACGCCATCGATAAAACCATCCTACCTGAACAAGTTGCAGCACTAAAGCAAGTAAACCACCAACTACTCCCATCACGATCGTTATCCAGTCTTCTAAATGAGTAGCTTTAGCGATCGCCATGCTCATAATTGCTCCTACTATTGGACTGAATAGAAGTTGAATTAAATTTAGAATACGTTGGCCTAAAAGCTTTTTTGAGGCAAATATTTCAAATAAAGACCAACTAACTAAAACTCCCACTACTATTTGTGGGGAAATATTGGACAGCAGAGGTACTTTCGACCATAAGTCATTTTTCCATAAACCGATTAACAGTAATGGTAAGGCTATTCTGATACCTGCTGCTGCTGATGCAGACAAAGCTGCTAGGACTTCTACCATAATCAAAATGGAAAGTGTTATTTATACCAATTTTATGTGAGGCTGCACATAATTAGGGCTTGCTGATTAATTATAAAAGTATTGATATATAAAGGTTTGATCCTTTTTAGGGTCTAAAAAAGTACGCCTGTTTCAGTTGAAAACCCTCAAAAAGCTAGTATTTTCGGCTGACTATGGCAGAATAATCTTGGGAAAATTCTTACTCCTACCTCCTCTATAATTCCCCGTTCCTCCTGTCTCCTGTCTCCTGTCTCCTGTCTCCTGTCTCCTGTCTCCTACAAAGAGCAAAAAGACTTTTTCAGCAAACCCTAATTAGGTGTTAGGTCGTAGGTCGTAGGTTGTAGGTGTTAGGTATTATACCAATTTTATGTGAAGTGGCACAGGATGTAGGTGTTAGTTCCTAAGTGTTAGGCGATAATCGGTAGATGATAGGTGTTAGGTATTATACCAATTTTATGTGAGGTTGCACAGAATTATGAAATTTATTAACTTGTCTATCTCGATCTACACTCAATCCCGATCTAGATATTCTTCTATGCAACTTCTTATCAATTTGGTATAATGTCTACTTGATATATTTTTTTGCTTGCAAAGAAGGTAAGATTCTTTTATCGCCCTTGATATAATACCCAAAATCTACCACCTCAAACCTACAACCTAGCACCTCCTTCAATTTTCTTAATCATTACAGTGAATCAAGAGATTTATCATCTAAATACCAATACAATTTTATCGATTAAAATAGGTATTTATGTCAGATTCTTTATTTGCTGATGCTAGTCGTAGGTTAGAAAAAGCATTAAAATATGTCTCTCTTTCTGAAGATACAAAAGAGCGTCTCAAACATCCAAAAGCTAGTTTAATAGTATCAATTCCTGTCCGAATGGATGATGGTTCGTTACGAGTTTTTCAAGGTTATCGAGTTCGTTATGATGATACTAGAGGACCGACAAAAGGTGGTATTCGTTATCATCCAAATGTCTCTATTGATGAGGTAAAATCTTTAGCATTTTGGATGACTTTTAAATGTGCAGTTGTGAATTTACCTTTTGGTGGGGCGAAGGGTGGAATTACTGTTAACCCGAAAGAATTATCTCGGATGGAATTAGAACGTTTGAGTCGTGGATATATTGATGCGATCGCTGATTTTATCGGTCCTGATGTGGATATTCCCGCACCTGATATGTACACTAACCCGATGATTATGGGTTGGATGATGGATGAATATAGTATTATTCGTAGACAATTAATTCCGGCAGTTATTACAGGTAAACCTGTTACTATCGGTGGTAGTTTGGGCAGAAATACAGCAACATCAATGGGTGCTTTTTTTACTATTGAAACTATCATGCCCAAATTTGGCTATATTCCGGAAAAAACTACAGTTGCAGTACAAGGTTTTGGTAATGTAGGAGCATTTTTGGCAGAGTTACTTTGTCAAGCTGGTTATAAGGTAGTTGCTGTTAGTGATTCTCAGGGTGGTATTTATTCTCCACAGGGTTTAGATATTCCTAGTATTCGCCAATATAAGGAGTCTAATAAAGGTATTCAAGCTGTTTATTGTCAAGGTAGTGTTTGTAATATTGTTGAGCATCAAGTTTTGACTAATAAAGAACTTTTAGCTTTAGATGTTGATATATTAATTCCTGCTGCTTTGGAGAATCAAATTAATGAGGAAAGTGTCAAAGATATTAAAGCAAAATTTATCTTTGAAGCTGCAAATGGTCCGACTACTTCTGCTGCAGATATAATTTTAGAAGACCGTGGAATTTATGTATTTCCTGATATTTTGGTTAATGCTGGTGGTGTGACTGTAAGTTATTTTGAGTGGGTACAAAATCGGAGTGGTTTGTATTGGACTTTGGATGAGATTAATCAACGCTTGAAAGAAAAAATGTTGGCAGAAACAGAGCAAATTTGGCAAATATCTCAACAGTTTTCTATTTCGATGCGAACTGCTGCTTATGTGCATGGGTTAAATAGATTGGGAGAGGCAATAAATGCTAAAGGAACTAGATCGTATTATATGAAGGATTAATCTTATACCGAGAGTTTTAGATCATGTGTGGGGTAGCTGGGGAGATGGGGGGTGTGGGAGAAATTAAAAAATATATATTCTCACCATTACCATGCAGGACTACCACATATAGTAGGGGGTTAACGGCTGTTAACTCCCTACAAATGGTGTATGATTTCGTATGCGTGTGTAATATGATGTCCGGTTGAATAGTTATAAATAACAACAGAGGAGTCAGGAGATCCCCCCTAACCCCCCTTGAAAAGGGGGGAACTGGAAGTCCCCCTTTTTAAGGGGGATGCGCGGGGGATC
>NZ_JAAHHG010000780.1 GCF_010692555.1 Okeania sp. SIO3B5
AAAAAATTATCCAATTGTCATAACTACGCTCATCTTGTCTTATCTTTCTTCTCCTGAATTCTGAATTGCAGAATTGCTGAATTCTAAAGACTTAACCATTCTATGGCTGTTTAACCGGATTTGATATAATTGGGGTTTCGGCAAAGTATAGCATTACTTTTGGGAATTGGTATAATATCAAGTCCGAATAATTAGTGACAAAAAAAACTTTCTCCCTTTAAACCTTTCTTTCTCTTCTGCCTTCCTTCGTCCTAAAGTGTAACTATTCAACCGGACATGATATAAGTTATCAATCATGTCACTTAATATAAGACATTTGTCATAAAGACCAAGCTAGTTTCTATAAAATTTCTCAATAAAGATAAATTCAGAGCTACTTGACAAATATATTTAATTATGAGATAAAAAAAATTTGTGAGTAAAAACTTAATATAGTGTCTGGAAACAATTTATACATTGTGAAAGTCACTACTTATTACAGATAAAATTAGGTCAAATTATCGCAAACTTTTAAGGGTGGAGTTTAATTTTATGTCAATTAATTCTGATAAAAGATAAAAATTATCAAGAATGAATTGCAATATTATTAAAATGGATCAGGAAAATTAAGTGATTAGCTATACCTAATTTATCATTTATTGAACAAAAAAAAGGAAAAAATTGAAAATGAAAATTACTAGACGTATATTTTTAGCAACAGGCACAGCAATGGCGAGTGTAGCGATCGCCGAACTTGGTAAAAGTAATCGAGGATTAGCCCAAAGTAAGGCGATAAATCTCTATTCTTCTCGCCACTACGACACCGATCAAGCTCTCTACGACAGTTTCACCGAAAAAACTGGCCTCAAAGTCAACCTAATAGAAGGCAAAGGAGATGAGTTAATCGAACGTATCAAAAGCGAAGGTGCTAACAGCCCTGCAGATGTTTTTATTACAGTAGATGCAGGCCGTTTGGGACGAGCCGAAGAAGCAGGAATCTTGCAACCCATTTCTTCATCTACTCTCAACAGTAAAATTCCAGCCAACCTCCGCAGTCCCCAAAACCTATGGTTTGGTTTCTCTAAACGGGCACGGGTAATAGTTTATAACAAAGACAAAATTAAACCATCTGAGTTATCAACTTATGAAGACTTAGCTAAAGATAATTGGAAAGGCAAAATTCTGATTCGTTCTTCCAATAATATTTATAATCAATCCTTAATAGCATCTTTAATTGAAGCTCATGGAATGTCAGACACAGAAAGTTGGGCAAAAGGCTTTGTTAGCAACTTTGCTAGACCTCCAGAAGGAAATGATACTGCTCAAATAAAAGCTGTTGCTGCAGGTATCGGCGAAATTGGTATTGCTAATAGTTACTATGTAGGCCGTTTAGCAAAATCTGACAAAGCAGAAGACAAAGCAGTTGTTCAGAAAATAGGAATGTTTTTCCCTAACCAAAATGGGCGCGGTACTCATATTAATATTAGTGGTGGTGGTGTAGTTAAAACTGCCCCAAATAAAGAGGGTGCAATTAAGTTTCTCGAACATTTGGCCAGCCCAGAAGCTCAAAAAATATTCTCTGAGGGTAACAATGAATATCCTGTAGTTGCAGGTGTACCTGTTCCTAGCGTTTTGACAACCTATGGCAACTTTAAGAGTGATTCTGTGAATGTTGCTACTTATGGCAAGTTGAATGGTGAAGCAATTAAATTAATGGATCGTGTGGGCTGGAAGTAGTAGCTATGAACGAAGGCAGAAGGCAACCCACCCCTAACCCCTCCCAGGAGGGGAAGGCAGAAGGGAAGAAAAGGCTTGAAGGGAAAGTGCTGTAATATTATGCCTGGTTGAACAGTTGTCATTACGAACGCAGCGATAGCGGAGTGAAGTAATCCCAAAGTACTGTGATTGTTTTCCGTCCTGGAATGCTCGGCAAACGCTTCACTTCGTGATCCTCGCAATGACATATCGTAATATCATGTCTGGATAAGAGCGTGATCAAAAAACTTTCTTCTTCTTTCTTCCCTCCTGAATTCTGTTTGCGGAGCATTCCGTAGGAAATTCTGAATTCTGAATTCTGAAGACTTAACCATTCTATAACTGTTTAACCGGATTTGATATGACTCGTCAGCCATTACTCGATCCTAATCGTTCTTATACTTTCAGCAATTATTTTGAGTTGGGATTTACGGTAGATGATTTGGTTGCTGAATTTGGTTATTCATTTGAGCGAAAATTTCTCACTTTACCACAATATCCTGATGAATTAGACCGAATTACTGATTTAAAGGAGCGCATTGAGGAGATATTACCTTATGTAGATTTAGAGAATGAGGCTACCCGTAGGGAAATGCTCATTGCGCCCATTATCTCAGATTTAATTCATTATTCCCACGCTAAGTTAAGAATAGAATATTCCATTCAAGTTGACAACAGATTGCAAGGAAAATTAGATTACTTGTTACGTTCGACAACGAATTTGATTGTTATTGAAGCTAAACAAGCGGATATTAATCGAGGTTTTACTCAATTAGCGACGGAAATGATTGCTCTTGATTTATGGATAGATTCCCCACAAACTGAAATTTTAGGAGCTGTAACTACTGGTAATATTTGGCAGTTTGGTGTTTTAGATCGTCAAGCAAAATCTATCTGTGAAGGAATCAATCTTTACCGTGTTACCGAGGAATTGGAAGTCATAATCAGGATTTTATTGGCTAGACTTGTTTGAATGGAAGGCAGAAGGCAGAAGGCAGGAGGCAGGAGGCAGAAGGAAAGAAAAGGTTATATCATGTTCGGATAATCATTTATAATAAAGTCATTGCGACTGGAACGGAGTGGAAGGAAGCAATCTCAGGGGTTTGAGATATCTCTTCTATCTATAATCCTAATTATAACTATTCAACCGAACATGATATTAGAAGGGAAAAGGTTTTTTGATCACTGATTATCCGGATTTGATATTACGCATAAGGTTTTAACTTCAGGACTTACGCAAAGGCACTACATATAGGGTGTTGCTCCGTTACGCTAGCGCTAACGCACCCTACTGGACTGTTTCATCTAAAATAGTGCAATAAGTGTAGGTTGGGTTGAGGGACGATCTTCGGAGCTTATCCGTAGGATAAACCCAACATTAGTAAGGTTTTGTTGGGTTTCACTCCGTTCAACCCAACCTACATTTTTAGGCGTGTCAGTCCA
>NZ_JAAHHG010000781.1 GCF_010692555.1 Okeania sp. SIO3B5
TTGTTGAGACCGGAGGATGTCAACAAACATGATTGGAGTCATTGGAGACGAGTTGCTAGTTTTATTAAACTACATCGTATCCGTAGGACTCAACTTTTTCAGTGGAGGAAAGCCCTTGAGGGAATCCGCTCCCCATGAGTTATGGGCGGAACATCAACTTTCACAGCAAGTACACATTGAAACGGGTGAGTAATGAAATCATTTGCACTCACCGATGGCAAATGTCTAGCTTTGTCTAGTTTTCAAGAAGGTGGAATAACTGACAACTATTATGTAGGAAGTTGTATGATAGTATGTTTCTCTAGTTATGCTGAAAATCATTATTGGAGTGTGAATAAGATGTGGGTGACAATCTGCCTATTTATGGTGAAAAACCCAATGATTGGAAACCGTCAGGAAAAAGAATAAAGCGTGGTTTGTATAAAGCACGTAATAATTGGTTAATTAATGCAGACTGTAACGGGGCTGCAAATATAATCACAAAAGTAAGCAGCAAAGCATGGTTTAGACGCTATGCCAACTGTGTAGGGGCACAATGAAATTGTCCCCAAAGAGTATATCTTTGGTCAGCGCTCGAAAAAACGAAGCAACATGGATTTATCGGTGTTGCGTAGTATCAACTTAGAATCCCCGTGACTGACCTCCGGGGAGTAGTCAAATTAATGATTATTCACCACAAACTATAAGGGGTATATCAATAAATCTATATATCTAGATATCTATAATCTAGAAGAGTTCATAAAGTATTAAACTTGATATGAAAAATATATATCCAGGAAATCGTGTGATATTTCTCAAAAGTACCCAGATGGGAAAAAACCTAATGGTACGCTATCTACTTCCAAGTATACTCAGTGTTTTTGTACTTGGAACTCCTACTGAAGCTGCTACCTTAGAATCTTGGCAGTTTCAAGCAAACCAGAATCGACTATCTTTTACTACTGAAGGAGGTGTTCAGCCAAAAGCACAACTCATAACTAACCCAACTCGCTTAGTTATAGATTTGCCTGGCACAACTTTAGGTGGTATAAGGACTTCTCAAGTTGTCGGTGGGGCAATTAAAGCAGTTAGAGTAGGACAATTTAATTCTCAAACAGCTCGGATTGTCGTAGAATTAAATAATGGGTATACTCTTGACCCAAAACAGGTGCAATTTAGGGGCATATCTCCTAGTGAATGGACTGTACAAATACCCACACCTCAAAAAATTGCCTCTACTTCAGATATTAACCTTACGCCCCAGTCCCCACCCCCACTACCTCAAAATTCTCAGTCTCCACCCCCACAACCTCAAAGTTCCCAGTCTCCACCCCTACTACCTCAAAGTCCTCAGTCCCCACCCCCACCACCTCAAAATTCTCAGTCTCGACCCCCACTACCTCAAAGACCGCCTTTAACTCGCAGAATAGAGAGACCGAGTAATCAAAATATACTAAGACCAAGAAACCCTGCTCCTGTTAATCAAGTTGCTACAACTGGTACGCCAACTCTTGTAGAAGATGTCCAAGTAAAGCAAGAGGGATTAGTTCTACAAACGAGCGGTCAAATACCAGAAATAGAACTCAAGCAGAGTGTTGACCGTACTTGGATGACCATTGATATTCTGGACGCTACTCTCACAGCAAAAGATGTCAAGGCAAATCAAAGATTTAATGAATCTGGATTAACAATTACTCAACTTACTCAGCTTTCAACGACACCTGCGGTAGTTCGTTTGACAGTGAGTCTTCCAAATACTAAAACTCAATGGGAAGCTCGTGCTTATGCAGGTGGAGTAGCAATATGGCCTCAAGGAGAAACACCACCAACAATTAATCAAGCTACTGGTTTTGCAGTTGTTAAGTCAGTAGAGTTGAAAAATGGTACTGACTTAGTAATTACAGGGGATCGACCTCTGAATTATCGGAGTGGTTGGGATTCTGAAGAGGATGCTTATGGAATTACAATATATGGTGCTAAGGTAGATGATCGGTTAAAGTTACCTGGCCGACGGGTTGGCAGTCCTCTAGTTTGGGCAAAGATACGTCAAGAAGATCCAGAAACAGTGACTATTCTGGTTAAGCCTGCTACTAATGTTAAAATTGCCGAGGTAACTCAGCTTACTCCACAAAAGTTATCCTTACCCATGGGTTGGGGTAATATTGGCACTACTCCTCCTGGTTGGCGACCAGATCCTAGACAACAATCTTCTAATTCCAGACCTTCAATCTTTTCACGGGGAAACAGTTCATCACCCCCAAATTCACCTCCTCAGAACAGATTACCTCAGAATAGATTACCTCAGAATTCCCCAGGAAATTTACGTCCGAGACGCTGGCCTTTTCCCTGGCCTCGTCGCAACAACCGCCGTTCTAATACTAATAATGGTAATCGTCGTTTTCCTTTGCCGCAAAATCGATTACCCCAGCGTGATGGACGGTTAATGATAGTTATAGACCCTGGGCACGGAGGACCTACAGATATAGGTGGAGTGGGTTTTGGTCTGCGAGAGAAGGATATTGTATTGCCTATGTCATTGGAGGTAGCTCAAATCCTGGAGCAGAATAATATACAAGTGGTGATGACTCGTAAGACAGACCGGGATTTAGATTTACCACCACGGGCAGAATTGGCCAATCGGGTAGGTGCGGATCTGTTTGTGAGTATTCATGCTAATGCTATTAGTATGAGTCGTCCTGATGTGAATGGTTTAGAGACTTTTTACTACCAAAGTGGCCAGGCTCTAGCACAGTATATTCAGAATAGTATGCTGGAAAGTTTCCCCACAATGAATAATCGTGGGGTAAAGCGGGCTCGTTTTTATGTGCTAAGAAAGACTAAGATGCCTGCTGTATTGGTAGAGGTGGGTTTTGTCACTGGTAATTATGATTCTAGGATTCTTGCGGACCCTGTTCAACGTAGTCGTATGGCACAGGCAGTCGCTCGTGGGATACTTAGATATGTTCAAGCTTATTCTCGTTAATTAGGGAGTAGGGAGTAGGGAGTAGGGAGTAGGGAGTAGGGAGTAGGGGAGTAGGGGAGTAGGGGAGTAGGGGAGTAGGGGAGTAGAGAGTAGGGAGTAGGGAGTAGGGTAGTAGGGGAGTAGAGAGTAGGGGAGAAAGAATCATAGTAGATAGGAAAAACTACTTAAGTTATCGAAAAAAATGTGCTTTTTCATACACTTTTTCTC
>NZ_JAAHHG010000782.1 GCF_010692555.1 Okeania sp. SIO3B5
GCAAACGGAATGCTTTGCTGCGCATATTAAAAGTAAGAAGGAGCTATACTGTCACTTAACAGTACCTCTTGCAATAGGGAGGCACAAGAATACTTAATTTTCTTTTCTCTTGGTCGATTGGATATGGCGAGGAGACCTCACCATCCCTCAACCGCTTTTTATCCCCTTTAAAAAGAAAGTTATTGACCAAATTTCTGGTCATGAGTATTTCCATAGAGGATAACTTGACAAGCACAAAAATTAGCTATTAATACTCTGGGTATTTCCCTGCTTCTAATGTTAATTTACTTCCCTATTCCCATTAAATAATGCCCTTAACAATTCTCGTAGTTGATGATGATTTGGGAACTCGTTTATGTGTTGGTGATTACCTAGAGATTTCTGGTTATTCGGTAATCAAAGCTGAAAATGGTCAACAAGCTTTGGATTTATTAGAGAAATCTCGGCCACACCTGATGATTACTGATATTGCCATGCCAGAAATTGATGGTTATGACCTGGTACGACAAGTTAGATCGCGTCCCATTTTTCGTTTATTGCCTGTGATTTTTTTAACTGCCCATACAAGTACAGAAGAACGAGTAAAAGGCTATAATTTGGGGTGTGATATTTACTTACCAAAGCCTTTTGAGTTACCAGAGTTAGGAGCAATAGTTCGGTCTTTGTTGGAACGGTCTGCTCTTATTGCTCAAGTTTCACCTACATTTAATCAATATTCTCAGACAGAAAAGCTATCTAAATCACATTATTCAGAGGTAGTATCTCAGTCAGTTATCGCCAATGCTCAGATTAATTTGACTGAGCGAGAGCAACAAGTTTTGAGTCATTTAGTTAATGGTCTTTCTAATGTTCAAATTGGCGATCGCCTACATTTAAGCCATAGAACTATTGAAAAATATGTCAGTAGTTTATTTAGAAAAACCAATACCAATAATCGAGCTGAATTAGTTCGTTTTACTATGGAAAATTACTTGAATAATTAATTTTAAATTGAGTTAGTTTTAGTTGATTTTTTGCAAAAAATAAGACTAATTTAGAATTCATTGATCGCTATTTTTTTTGATTAATGATATAGTCTAATAGTCCCTCACAAGCATCTAAAAGTATTTCAATTACATAGTCAAATCCATCCTGACCACCATAATAAGGATCGGGAACTTCCTGCACATCAAAATACCTACAAAAGTTGCACATTAATTTAACTTTATCCTGATATTTACCGACAGTATCTAAACGCAGTACATCCCGATAATTATCCTTATCCATTGTTAAGATTAAGTCAAAATCATCAAAATCTTCTACTTTAAATTTACGAGCTGCACCTTTAAGAGTAATTCCTCGCATCTTAGCTGCATAAGTCATCCTAGAATCAGGTGGACTACCTATATGATAACCTCCTGTACCAGCAGAATCACAAACTATACTATCGTTCAAATTAGCTTTTTCTATCAGATGATTCATAATATTTTCTGCTGATGGAGAACGGCAGATATTACCAAGACAAACAAATAATAATTTATATTTCATAAATTAATCAAAAATAGTTTATTAATTGATAATGGATAATGGATAATTGATAATTACCTCGGGTTTTAACCGTTACGGAATTGAATATAAGGAGATATTATTTCTTCTCTTGGTCGATTGGATATGGCGAGGAGACCTCGCCATCCCTCGACCGCTTTTTTTTCCCCTTCAAAGGGCAGGGCTGTTTCTTGGCATCGCTTATTGCCCTAGCTAATTTATGGTTTTTAACCATGTTTTTTACTGCTAAATCTTCAACTACAATCAATTGGTTTTCTTTGATTAGCTGAGTGGGCACGCTTATGGGTATAGTCTAGTCTTGAATCTTTAATTTTTGCGTGTATCCTAGCTACTTTCAGCCTAGCTTTTTGATAGTTATTTGACCCAAAGGTTTTCCTAGATAAAGACTTCTGAGCTAACCTCAGTTTTTTATGTAATTTATGAAGATTCTTAGGATTAGCTATTTTTTTTCCATCACTGGTAGTTATTAAGCTAGTGATTCCTAAGTCAATGCCTACCTGCTTGGTTGCTGGCTTGAGAGTTAAATCTCTGGTGTCATTGACTCTCTCCAGACACTGACCATCTGCTACTGGGGTCAAGTTTAACTGTAATTGTAGTTGGTACAGAACCAAGTGGTAGTTGCCTGCTCCATCTAATTGATAATGGTTCAAGACATTTTGCTAGATAGACTTGACCATCTTTCCACTTAAATGCGGACGAGCATAAATTCTGCACTACCACCCAGCGCGCTTTTTCTTAAAGTTGGGATATTTTGCACGTTCACTAAAGAAGTTGGTAAAAGCTGTTTGTAGATGTCTTAAGCCTTGCTGTAATGGAACAGTGCTAACTTCTGTGAGGAAATCTAAATCTTCCTGTTTTTTCCAGTTCGTCAGCATAGCAGAAGTTTGCTTATACCCTACTCGTTCTTTGCTTTCATACCAAGCTTGAGTTCTAGCAGCTCAAGCTTTGTTGTAGATCACTCAAACACAGCCTAAAGTTGTCCTCAACAGGTTTTCCTGCTCTGGAGTAGGATAGAATCTAAACTTGTAAGCTTTTTCAACCATTTACTGCTTGCTAATTCTACGTTGGCATTTTAACTTATTCTGTGTAAAACCACAACATTGATTGGCACTCATCCCGGCGCTCCCGATCTGCGGAGAGCGCGGGTATAAATGCCAACATTTAGATAGGGTTTGCTGATTAAATATTAAAGCATTGATTGATATTGGTTTCAGCCTTTTTTGCTCGAAAAAAGTGCGCATATTTTCGGTCGCTCAAGCTCATGCATGCTAGTATTTTGGGACGATTATGGCAGAAAAATCAAGAGAAGGTTCTTCTGACTACTTCTTCTATAATTCCCATTCCTCCTGTTTGCGGAGCATTCCGTAGGAAATTCACCGATTCTGAATTCTGGCTCCTCCTCTGAAAAAAAGACTTTTGAGCGCAAACCCTAGATAAATATCGTTAAGACTAGGATACAGGTTAGTTATCTCAACGTTGGTTGAAGACCCGCGCTCTCCCGTTTTGCGCTTCGCATAACTGCGTTAACGGCTGTCGCCGACATGTTTGCGGAGCATTCCGTCAGGAAAAGGCGGAGCAAGTGCGGCAGCTATTAGGGGAGCGTCGGGATGAAAA
>NZ_JAAHHG010000783.1 GCF_010692555.1 Okeania sp. SIO3B5
CTTTACCTCATAAATTAGAGAAGTGCTATAAAGTAGTGTGTGCGATCTCAAATTCTCTTAATTTGTCATAAAAAAATGTTTCAACCAATGCGCTATTGCCAAATCTTTCTCGATCCCCCCATCCCCCCATCTCCCCATCTCCCTATCTCCCCTACTCCCCTACTCCCCTACTCCCCTACTCCCCTACTCCCCATCCCCTAAATTTTATCCATACATGATATTATGCCTAAGTGGCTAAAAAATAGAAAAATAGATGACAGCAGAAAACACCCAACAATTAGATGTATTTGGCGTCGGTAACGCCTTAGTAGATATCCTCGCATTTGTAGAAGAAGATTTGATCGCTAAACATTCTCTCCAAAAAAGTGGAATGACTCTGATGGATGTTCCCACACAAGGAGGAATATTGCAGGACTTGGAAAACATCCCTTTAAAAAAACGTTCTGGAGGTTCAGCAGCAAATACCATGATTGCGATCGCTCAGAGTGGAGGGACGGGTATTTTTGTGGCCAAAGTCGCCAACGATCCTAATGGTGAGTTGTACCGCAAAGATATGCTCGATTCCAAAATTGAATTTAATGTAGTTCCTACATCTACAGCAAATGGACCTACTGGTACTTGTGTGGTACTGACAACTCCTGATGCCGAACGTACTATGTGTACTAATCTGGGAGTATCTGTAAGTCTCAGTGCTAGTGATATTGATGCAGAACAAATTAAGCGTTGTAAATACAGTTATATAGAAGGTTATTTGTGGACGGGACCGGATACAAAGCAAGCTTGTATTCAAGCAATGGAAGATTCTAAACGCCAAGGGGTTACAGTGTGTTTTACCTTTTCTGACCAGTTTTTAGTAGATATGTTTGCGGATGACTTCCGCGAGGTAGCGTCAAATTATTGTGATGTGTTATTTTGCAATGCTGATGAAGCTCGTAGTTTCTGCGGAATTGAGTCTTTAGAAGAATGTGCTGTCAAAATTGGGGAGTTGGTAGAAACAGCTTTTATTACTAACGGTAAGGAAGGTTGTTTAGTTGTACAAGATAAAAAAATTACTCCTGTACCAGGGTTTGCTGTGAAAGCGATCGATACTGTTGGTGCAGGAGATGCTTTTGCCGGAGGTGTGTTATTTGGTCTTACCCATGGTTACACACCTATTCAAGCTGCACGTTGGGGAAATTATTTAGCTTCTGCTGTTGTACAAATTCAAGGTCCGCGTTTAGAAGGTTCTTGGGAAGATAAATTTCAGGAAGTAATATCATCTTCATAATTGAAGAATTTTGTAGGTTTTAGGTTAATGGTTAAATCGTTAATTGGGGTTTTAAAATGTAACTACTCCGAATAGTTCTGAAAAATCTGCTTCCTCATACCTAAAACCTAACATTCAAAATGCAACGAAAGCGTAGCGACGATAATACATAGTATTTCAAGTGGATGAGGTACGGCAACAAAGATTTTTCAGCCAGTTTTTTTAATGGTGAGAATTTATCAAGTTCAGCACTGTACCTCATTTATTGGCAATCTATTGTATAGAAGCCATTTTCTATCTATATCATATAGTAATACCAATTTCAAAAAATAATGCTACAAAAAGGTAGATATTGATCGGATATGCTTAAAAATAGCTGCTCCAGTTGATTTGAGATAGTTATCTCTATCTTTATTTTCAATATTTACCCCTTCTTCCTTCTTCCTTCTTCCTTTTTCCTTCTTCCTTCTTCCTTCTACTATTTTGAATTAAGAATTTAGTTTATTTTAGGGATTTTGTTGAATAATTATTAAAGATTTAAGCTCAGTCTTAAAGCAAAATTAAACAACAAACAAGTTGTTTATTAAACAAGATGAAAAAAATGTAATAAAATGTAAATTAAGTAGTTCAAAAAAATAGTAATATGTAACAATATAAATAAATTAAAACTTTAATAAGCAGGCAGTAAATATTAAGTAAATATCGGTTACTATCAAAAGCAAATACCAAGAGCAGTAAGTTGAGGAGTATTATAGAAATGGAAACTGCCACTAAAGATACTAAAAGCAAAGATTCTCAACAAAAAAAAAAGGGTCATCCTAGTGGCGATAAACGCTTTAAACAGTTAGATATTACAATGAAGCGGAATCAATATCGTCAAGATTCTTTAATTGAAGTATTGCATAAAGCACAATCAACATTTGGCTATTTAGAGCCTGATGTTTTGACGTATATAGCACGAGGTTTAAAGTTACCATTGAGTAGAGTATATGGAGTAGCAACTTTTTATCATATTTTTTCACTTAAGCCTAATGGCGCTCATACTTGTGTGGTATGTATGGGTACTGCTTGTTATGTAAAAGGTGGTGGAGAAGTAATTAAAGCACTAGAAAAAGAATTAGATATAAAAGTAGGAGAAACAACAGCAGACGATCAAATTTCTCTGATGGCAGCTCGTTGTTTGGGTGCTTGTGGGATTGCGCCAGCAGTGGTTTTTGATGGTAGTATCGTAGGTAAACAAACTCCAGAATTGGTTATGGAAAAAATTAAAGGTTGGCAGGATTAAAGAATTTAGAATTTAGAATTTAGAATTTAGAATTACCTCTCCTTGACAACTAAGAGGATTGACTCAAAGGAAAATTTTTATTTATTATCCTCTTAAAAGGGGAGGCTTTAAACCAGAATATTTCGGTAAATTTAGCCAAAAATCAACAGTCAAAATTGCATGAGTAAACATAGATATTTAGGTAAAGTTTTACCTGATTAAAAGTTGATATTTTTTGATTGTGGAAATATTTAAAGCTAGAAAAAGAATCCAGTTGTCAAGTTAGAATATTTAGTAAGATGGAAACTAAGAAAAATCGGTAGTCCTGCATAGTAATGGTATACAAGAAACAAGGAATGCTTGGCACGGGAGCAAGATGCTCCCACTGCCGTACAATGCACCACCACCGAAAAACCATCTCACTTAATTACTTAACGATCTATTTTTTTTACTGACTTATAAACAGGACTTACGCATAAACGCTATTGGTAGTAGCGCGTCTAGGCTAAAATTGTGGGTAAAATTAACTCTCTGATCCCCCCCAACCCCCCTTGGAAAGGGGGGAGAGGTCTATATTTTCTAATCGGAAGAGCTACTGTCTATCTATACCAGTATG
>NZ_JAAHHG010000784.1 GCF_010692555.1 Okeania sp. SIO3B5
GTAATGTTCGTAAGGATTATAGGCATTAATCCAAAATATCTTATTCCTTTAAACCCTACTCCCTACTCCCTACTCCCTACTCCCTACTCCCAAGGAAATGTAGCAAAACTTTTGAGAAATGGTATTACACCATTTTTTGATAAAAATGTAGAGACATTCGACGAAACGCCTCTACTATAAAAATATCAAGCTTACCGAAAACTATACAGATGCCATCACAGGTTCCAATTTTGCTATCAACTTCAAAGCAAATTCTTCTTCAAACGCCTCTTTCTTATAATCTAAATTCCACAACTCCAAAGCACAGTCATCTTCAGGGTTAGCTGGTCGTAACCACATATAAAATTCTCGTTTATTTTGATTAAATTCACATTTCACGTCAGCGATCGCTCCCTTTTGTCGTCGATCTAAAGCGATCGCCAACCGCAACAACGCACTCAACTGAGATACCATCTGTTGATATTTTTTGGGTAAATTTTGATAATTTTCGTGCTTTTTCTTCGGTAAACTCTTGCGGTGATAGCGAGCCAAATTAGCAATTACTTCAATCTCAATCTCGCTATAACCCAATAATTCTCCATTCCTAATCAAATAATAAGAATGTTTATGGTGGGATGAATGACTCACATATAAACCACAGTTATGCAAAATTCCGGCTGCCCATAATAACTCTCGTTCATCATTCCCCCACTCATGTAGCATTCCTTTAGTTTCGTCAAATAAATTTAGTGCCCAAGAAGCAACCCTCTCGCTAGATTCCAAATTTACTTGGTATTTTTGAGCAATTTTTAGGGTATTACGCTGACGAATGGAACTTTGGAAACGGAGGCGATCGTATATCAAACTATGATTCAACATCCAGTCAACTATTACTCCCTCCCGCAAACTACGTTCGCAAACAGTTATTGACTTCATTCCCAATAAACTCATTGCCTCTTGTAATACTAAAGCACCTGCCAAAATGATTTCCGAGCGCTTCTGTGACATTCCCGGTATATCTTCCCGATCAGAGACTGACAGCTTTTTCAACTTATTAACTAACCCTTCCAACTCAGCTAAACTAAACTGATAACCTGCTAGGGAAGTTGGTGCATTCCCGAATTTTTCATAAGCATGAATATTTGCTAATGCTTCAATAGTGCCAGAAGTACCCACTAACTGTGGTTTTTCACCTTCCTGGATATTAGCTAATAACTCCTCTGTCGGACGTTCCAATAAACCTCTAATATAAGCTCGCAGATAGGCAAATTCTATTTTGCTAATGGGGTCAGTAGTGACAAATTCTTTGGTCAAACGTACTGCACCCACCTTTGTACTGCTCAGAGTCGGTGGTGCATTACCGTCACCTAATATTAACTCTGTGGAACCCCCACCAATATCAATAATGACATGGGGTTTGTTATTAAATTCCATTGCTGACAGTACCCCTAGATAAATCCGGCGTGCTTCTTCTTGACCAGAAATTAAGTTAACGTATAAGTCCAACTCATCAGCAATTTTATTCAGAAATGTTGTACCATTGGGTGCTTCTCGTACAGCACTGGTAGCGACAGCAATAATTTGCTCTGCATTGGCACTTTTAGCAATTTTTTGGAAGCGGTCTAAAGTAGCGATCGCTCTATTCATTACTTCAGCTTTCAAATTACCATTTGCTTCACAGTCTCCGAGTCTTACTGTTTCTTTGTCTCGGTCAATAATTGTAAAAGCAGGTAAAGTGGGGTCTATTTTCACTACTACTAAATGTAGAGAGTTAGTACCCATATCTATTGCTGCCAATATCTGTTCTCGGTTGTCCGATATCAAGGGGATTTTTACTAAAGGAACAGATGTAACCATATTTTATAAATGTGTTTAAATTTACAAGTTGCATAAATTTTAAATTAAATAATGTCATCTGAGTGATTATGATTGAAAATCAGTAATCTGGCCTTTAACCCTTGACAAAATACCATTATTTAAGGTAATGATTCCATAATCTAAAATCCCAAGTTATAATGAAGTACTGATAACTGATAACTGATAACTGAAATGACCGAATCTCATGCTCCTCAATCAGAATCAACCTTGACGAAAGTAATTAGACTTCTAAGATGGGATAAACCTGCCGGACGCTTCATTTTAATGATTCCTGCTCTATGGGCTATATTTTTGGCTACTCACGCAATGCCACCCTTGCCATTAGTTGGAGTAATTATCGTAGGGACTCTGGCCACCAGTGCAGCAGGTTGTGTAATTAACGATTTGTGGGACAGGGATATTGACCCAGAAGTGGAGAGAACTCGCGATCGCCCCCTGGCGTCCCGTGCTTTGACTATTCAAACAGGTATTGTTATTGCTATTATTGCTTTTGCCTGTGCTGGAGTCATAGCACTTTATCTCAACCGACTCAGTTTTTGGCTATCCGTAGCTGCAATTCCTGTAATTATTTGTTATCCCCTGGCCAAGCGATTTTTTCCAGTACCTCAGTTAGTATTATCTATTGCTTGGGGTTTTGCCGTATTAATTAGTTGGAGTGCTGCAGTAGCTGAGTTGGACACTGCTACCTGGATTTTGTGGGGCGCTACTATTGTTTGGACTTTGGGTTTTGATACGGTTTATGCGATGAGCGATCGGGAGGATGACCGACTTTTAGGGGTTAATTCGAGCGCTCTATTTTTTGGTGAATATGCAGCTAATGCTGTAGCTATATTTTTCTTTTTGACTGCCGTTTTATTGGGAGTATTAGGAGTAGAAATGGAGCTACATTTTGGCTTTTGGATAGCTCTTGGTATTGCTACAATTTTCTGGTCTATTCAATATGGAAAATTACGGCAAGAAGAAATTTTAAAACCCTACGGTCAGATATTTAGACAAAATGTTTGGATTGGTTTTATACTATTGGCTGGTATGATTACGGGGTTAATATTTTAAGGAAGAAGGAAGAGGGAAGAAGGGAGAAGGAAGAGGGAAGAAGGAAGAGGGGAGAAGGGATAAGGAGAAAGGAAGTTAAGAGGTTGTCTGAGAAGTCCCATTTGCTAAATCCAAGCCCCCTAAATCCCCCAAAATTGGGGGACTTTTAGAAGCAAATTAACTCTTGTTCCCCCCCAAAAA
>NZ_JAAHHG010000785.1 GCF_010692555.1 Okeania sp. SIO3B5
AACACCGAAGGAATGAATCAACAAAAATATTGCCCTATATTCTGATTTCCTTCTCAAACCAAAAACTAAGACGTTATAGTTTTCCCACTACCGAAACACCGAAGGAATGAATCAACAAAAATATTGCCCTATATTCTGATTTCCTTCTCAAACCAAAAACTAAGACGTTATAGTTTTCCCACTACCGAAACACCGAAGGAATGAATCAACAAAAATATTGCACTATATTCTGATTTCCTTCTCAAACCAAAAACTAAGACGTTGTAGTTTTTCCCACTACCGAAACACCGAAGGAATGAATCAACAAAAATATTGCCCTATATTCTGAGTTTGTCTCAAACCAAAAACTAAGACGTTATAGTTTTCCCACCAAGAAAGACAGAAGGAATGAATCAACAAAAATATTGCCCTATATTCTGAGTTTGTCTCAAACCAAAAACTAAGACGTTATAGTTTTCCCACCAAGAAAGACAGAAGGAATGAATCAACAAAAATATTGCCTTATATTCTGAGTATGTCTCAAACCAAAAACTAAGACGTTATAGTTTTCCCACCAAGAAAGACAGAAGGAATGAATCAACAAAAATATTGCCTTATATTCTGAGTATGTCTCAAACCAAAAACTAAGCTGAAAAAGTGCAAGGTTTTTGGCTGTTGTAGGCTCAAAATACTAATATAGCAATGAGCGCTGGTATATTTACAAATTGCAGGAGGGGCCAAATAGCTAAAAGTCTTATATTATAAGCAATTTATTCCCCTCCTGGGAGCAGGGCTGTTTTAAAGTATTGTAGATTAAGGATTTATGGAGAACGGGAGATTAGGAGATAGTGGAACAGTGAAATTTGCAAAAATTTGCCTATTTTTCAGCCAATAAGCGTCTTTAAGCTCTGAGAGGATATTTGGTTTAACGCCGCTTAAAAGCCTCCATCCCCGTGTCTCCGTGTCTCCGTGTCCCCGTGTCTATTGAGAATGAAACAGCCCTGCCTCCACCGGAGGGGTTAGGGGTGGGTTGCCTGTTGCCTGTTGCCTGTTGCCTGTTGCCTAGCCCTATAAAACTCTTGAGTGGCCCAAAATTTTGCTAAATTGAAAATTGAGATAATATTTCTCTTATATCCCCCTATATTTAGCTGCTGAAAATGTACACTCACTCCAATCAATTGCAAGTAGTTTTACCTAGCTTAAAAGAAGCAGGAATTGCTCAACGAATAGCCTTGGGACATATCTACAAAATCAAATTCCTGAATAACGATTTATTAGTAATCTGCGCCAGTGGTGGTACGAGCTTATACAAAATCAATAATTGGCAACGACTGTGGGATATCGACTCCCCGGCAAAATGTGGCACAATAAGTCACGATGGTACAACACTAGCATTAGGTTGGGGTCAAAAAATTTATATTTGGGATTTACGGCAAAGGCAACTTTTACGACAACTGCAAATACAAACTGACGATGATATAACAATAACTTGTATCGCCATTAGTTCTCAAGGTCAATTTCTTGCCTGTGGAGATAATAAAGGTACTGTCAGGTTTTGGAATTTAGCATCAACAACAGAAACTCCAACGATGGAATTATCTTATTCTGAAGAAGAGTTAGAAGTAGTGAGTGTAGCGATCGCTTCCCATGGTAAATTTCTAGCAGCTACATTTATAGATATAGGTGATGTTATAGTCTGGGAAATAGCATCCGCAACTCAAGTAAAAACGATAGCAGGGGAAACAGACTTTCCCTCTAATTTTGTCTTTTCTAGTCCAGACGGCAGATTAATTGTTTGCGGGAGTAATGATTTACAAATATGGGATATGGTAGCAGGAACCGAATCAAAATTTCTCGACTCATGGCATAACAATGCTGCTATTAGCTCTGACAGTCGCCTCCTAGCTGCTGACACTCAAATCTGGGATTTGGCATCACAAACAAAGATAGTGACATTACCCGGCCATCCTAGTTATATTGGTAGTATCGCCTTTAGTCCTAATGGTGCATTATTTGCTGCCGGCAGTTTCGACAGAGTAGATATTTCAGAAATTCCATCAGGAAAAACCATTGCCACTCTGGAAACCCAAACAAATTTTTTCATCAAAAAAGTTGCTTTTACTTCTGATGGAAAATTTCTGGCTGTTGTCAGTCGTAATCAAGTCCAATTATGGAATATCCTTTCTGGAGAAAAGGTCAAAACAATAGTCTCAGATATGGAGTGGGTGCAAACAGTTGCATCTAATTCAGATGATTATTATTTTGTGTTTGGCAGTAGTCAGATTTCTGATGGTAACTTTAATCTGATCTGCTTGTGGGGAAATCAATCAGAAACCTATATTCAGATACCGCGCAATAGTTGCCCGAAAATTATTGCTATCAGTCCAGACCTAAAATTAGTAGCGTTTATCAATTCAGAACATCATCTAAGTTTATGGGAAATTGCATCAAAGCAAGTAGTCAAAAGTTTTTTGGGACATACAGACTATATTCAAAGTGTTGTTTTTAGTTCTGACGGTAAGTTTATGGCGTCTGGTAGCAATGATGGTACTGTGAGGTTATGGGATATTGCTTCTGAGACAGAAATCAAGATTTTAGAGGGTTGCGTTAATTGCATAAATAATGTTGCGATCGGTAACGATGGTCAGTTCCTGAGCTTTAGTAATTGCGATCGAGTGCATTTATGGAATATGTCATCTCAGGATAAAGTTACAGTTTTAGAAGGATATGACAACTCAGTAGAGAGTGTTGCAATTAGTCCTGATAGTCGGTTTTTGGCTGCTGGAGATAGGGATGGTATTGTCAAGTTATGGGATACAAAATCAGCTACAGAAATTAAGGTGTTGGCTGGACATACAGATACTGTGAAGGGTATTGCTTTTAGTCCAGATAGTAAATTGATAGCGACTGGGAGCGAGGATGGAACCGTGAGATTATGGGAAATTTAGGACGTTTTTGAAGAGTAGGGGAGTAGGGGAGTAAGGGAGTAGGGGAGTAGGGGAGATAGAGAAATATTTGGTAATGGTTGAAGATGGAACATTTTTTTATACCGAATTAAACGGATTTGATATGACAAACAGGACTTACCCACTGACAATAGATA
>NZ_JAAHHG010000786.1 GCF_010692555.1 Okeania sp. SIO3B5
CGGAAACTCGTGCGCGGACGTGGAGGGAAGCGTTAGACTACCGCCAAGGAAGCAGCACCCTGTGTTAGCGACAGCTATGCGAAGCAAAACGTCAACCCGCCGAGAAGCTACGGCTCAGTAGGAATCTCCGCGCCTTCAGGCCGGAGAGGATGTCAAGAGAATAATATCTTCGACTGAGTCAAGACTTTTACGTCATAACCTCGGCAACTTATTTCATAGCTTCTATGAAGTTTAGCTCTGCTTGATATACTTATTATTCCTTCCTTCTAGGAAAAAAATTCTCAGAGTTTCAATCCATTTTTGAGGATTTTCCCAGTGAATATTATGACCAGATTCAGGAATTATTTTCAGATTAGCAACCTGACATAATTCTGCTATTTTTAAATTAATAACTTGAAATTTATCATCAAATTCTCCCACCATTAACAAAGTAGGAATCTGATAATTTGATAACTTATCCCAGAGAGAAGGTTGATTGCCTGTTCCCAAATTTCGGAGAGACCTTGCTAATTCTAAAGGGTTATTTTCTAACCGTCTTTCTATTACTTTCTCAAAACTATTATTTTGCCTCAAAGATTTAAATAATGCTTGATTATACCAATTAGATAAAAATTCTTGAAAATTACTATTTTCTAACTTATCAGCTAACTTTAAATCTGATTGACGACGGAGCGATCGCTCCATTTCAGTTTTTAATCCTGGCGATGCTGATTCTAATATTAATTTATTAAATCTAGTGGGAAAATTAATTGCCATATATAAAGCTAATCTGCCACCCATTGAATAACCAAATAAATAACATTTATCAATTTTCAACTCATCCAATAAATGAATCAATGCTATGGCAGTATTTTCCATATCGTAATACTCATCACTGCCATTAACTATAGTTTTTCCATGTCCAGGTAAATCAACTATTAGACAACAAAAATATTCACATAATTGGGGAATGAAATCGACAAAATCATTACTACTTCCCATAAATCCATGTAGTAATAGAATAACAGGCTTATTAATTCTACCTGTTAAATAATAGTTAAGTTGATAATAACGAGATATTTCTGTCAATTTTGTCAAAAAAAAACCCTAGATAGGGTAAGAATAGGCGGTAGATTATTCACGGATATTTAATTTTTTACTACCTTTGTTATTGTTCTCTAGACTCATTTACTTTTGCATGATTTAAAATCAATGAAAACTGATAAAGTTAGAGAAAAAATTTTGAAGTCTTCTGAGATATGCAATTATTTAAGAGTTTTACTCTGCATCATCTCCTGCAAAAGTTAAGTAAACTCCGTCACCACGCTCCTGAATACCCCATACAGATGAAGCTATCCCATTATTTGAGCTTTGAGCTGTTACTTCTTGACCTGTTATTTGTCGCTGGACTGGTGCAGATATTTGAGGTAGAAGATTTTTCTTTTCTTTTTTCATTGTGCTTTCTCCTATTATCAAGTTAGCTCATCTTAGATTATAGTTTGATTACTTGATTGTCAACTGTTCCTTAATATTTTTTTTGAAATATCTTGATTTTACTCACTTGCAGGGTGCATCTCAATTTTGAATAAAGCCAAAAATTTATCGCTTTTAGGCAACAGCTCATCTGGCAACAGGAAATATATAGGAAAAAAGTATTTTTGCTTGCTATGAGATGCACCCCACTTGCAACTTTAATTGTAAGTAGCTGGGCATCAATAAAGGTAAAATATATAAAATATAAAAGTACCTAAAAATCTGAAATTACTAACAACGCCTTCTTCTCTAAAAAATCTTCTAATTTATGAATAAAAGTAATGCTTATTTGAGTTAAAAACTAATCCAAAAATCTCTAAAATAACTAAGCATAGAGCGGAGGCTTTAGTCTCGATCCGGGATGGAAAGTATCAGCAATAGTTGTTCATCGCTCACTGTGCAGATCGAAAAGTTAGTCAAAGGTTTTACCGTTGATGAACTTAAAGAAGACAGGGATTAAGAAGAATTATTTGATTCCTCATATCCATATTCAGAAATAAAAGTGATTTCGACTACTGAAATAAAATATATTGAATAATATTTATAAGACTTATTGCAGAAGTCAGAGAATATGGAATAAAGAGATTAAATTGTTGATTTCATCTCTTTAATTGATTTAATTAACACTTTTACCAGATGTCTATAGAAGCGAAGAAAGAGCTTATAAAGTCGGCAATTAGTAGATAAATTAAAACAATAAATATCATTGAAGTACGGAATGTAGATTTTATAGTTATAGGTCTACCTTTCCTTAAATTATGGTGGCAAATATACCACCATAATTTTAAATTACTTACTCAGACTTAACAAACTTCAGCGCAGCAGAATTCAAACAATAACGCAATCCAGTTGGTGGAGGCCCATCAGGGAAAACATGACCGAGATGAGCATCACAATTACTACAAAGAATTTCTGTTCTTCGCATAAATAAACTCCAGTCAGCTTCTTCTTTAATATTATCCTCATTAATCGGTGCCCAATAACTCGGCCAACCCGTGCCAGAATCATACTTTTCTTCTGAACTAAATAAGTCAGCACCACAACAAACACATTTATATATTCCTTTTTCTTTATTGTTGTGATATTCCCCCGTAAATGGTCTTTCAGTTCCCTTTTTTCTAGTTACATTGAACTGTTCTGATGTGAGTTGTTCTTTCCACTCTTTTTCGCTTTTTTGAACCTTACTAACCATACTTTTAATATTCCTATTCACAGATTATTTATAAGCAAAACACCTAATTTTTAAATGCTATAGATTGTAATGCTTTACTAATTGTAACATATTGTTAAGCAATCTGAGGATTGTCTTTTTCCTTGAGCAGAAAATTAATTAGGGTTTGCGCTCAAAAGTCTTTTAGTAGGGGTAGGAGACAGGAGACAACCCACCACTAACCCCTCCCAACCCACCCCTAGCCCCTCCCAGGAGGCAGGGCTGTTTCATTCTTGCTTAAGGCAGAGGGGGAGTAGGGGAGTAGGGAGCAGGGGAGAATTTTCCATCCTTTACCCTGAATTTTCCCCAAATTTATCGATCAATAATTTTGGTGAAAAAATT
>NZ_JAAHHG010000787.1 GCF_010692555.1 Okeania sp. SIO3B5
ATCGGCCTGACAAGCGTCTCCCTCTTTGCCATTGCAGCTCTTCTCTTTTGGACCCTCTTGCCACCCCGTGCCCAAACCAAACCCGTCCAGCCCAAACCAAGAGGGTTTCTCGATAGTGTAGGAATGCACAAAAACAATGTGCCACCCAAACCAGTCCAACCGACCACATCGGTTGTAATCTCAGCATCAAATTGAATCACATCGATCGCCTGCACGCCATAATTAAAAAAGCGATTCACCACCGAAAACCCCTGCCGTAGCTCCTCTGTCCCCATGGAGCCGCTCACATCAATGGCAAACAGCAATCGGGTGGTAAAGTCACGACGACTGCCCATATAAGCGAACCCATAGCGACGATTCGGTTTCATCCGGGTTAGCCGCCGCTGTTGGCTGAGGATAGAGGTGCGAAACTTGCGCAAAACCGCCCGATAGTCGAGCTTGGGGTGCAGATTCGCCAAAATCTGTTCCCGCAACTTGCCTCCAATGCTGCCCCAACTGTCATTAGCTTGCGCCATTTTTACCAGCTCATCCAGGCGATCGCTCAACAATTCATCTCGATCCCACTGGTTAGTATTTTCAACACCACTCAAGTCTGGGTTCGTATAGACTGAGAGGAGGTCTGGGGGGCTATTGTTGGAGTCTGAAGTCGGCTCGGTTTCTCCTGCCGTTCCGGGTTCAGATTCAGATTCAGCAGAGCCAGACAATCCAGATGCAGGTGCGCCATCAGCTCCTCCTGTTCCTTCTCCCGGCGCTCCAGAGGCTGTCTCCTCCGAACCAGAGTTTAGACTTGTGGGAGACTGTTCGAGCAACTTGTGGTAGTAAAACTCAAAGAATTGTTGATCATAGCTGCGATCGCCAAAGATATCCCGCGCCCGAGGAAACGGCAGTTCGGTTTGCAAATATTCCTGGAGTGTTAAATTGCTTGCAGCATAGCTAATAGCAGAGTGGGCTTGGCGGCGACTGTAGGGGTGTTTCAGAAGAATCCGTAGAGCTTCAAAGCGCAGGGTAGCTTCCAGGTGGCGATCGCTCAACTCATCAATAAACTCCGGATTGTACTCAATCCGGCCTCGTTGAACGCGAATGGTTTTAATACGTGGCTCAGAGACCAAAGCATGACTCGTCCAGGTGGCTAGCAACAGTGGCTCAACGAGCAGCCACTTTTCCACAATCCGAGCAATGCGGTGACGGGCGATCGGTTTTATTCTCATATCGCATTTAATATGGTTAATTTGAGTTGCTAGTTATAAATATAGGAGTTTTGATCCCCCTAAATCCCCCTTAATAAGGGGGACTTCCGGATTCTCCCCCCTTGATAAGGCGAACTTCCGGATTCTCCCCCCTTGATAAGGGGGACTTCCGGATTCTCCCCCCTTAATAAGGGGGGCTGGGGGGGATCGAATTCATAACTAGCAAGTTGAGTTATAGTTATCAACACCTGTCTCATATAGTTTTTGCTGCAAAAATCTCTGCGGCGCTCAGTTGCAATTCCGGGAAAGCCAAAGATTCAATCCTCTCGTTTCCCGTAAACAGCGTTACCTCATACTCTCCATCCACCAGTTGGTAAACAGAGAGAGTCGGTTGTTTGGGATTGCCGACAAACCGCCGACCTCCTAAACCCAGATAATCCACAATCCAGTATTCGGGTATACCCATCATTTCGTATTCCCAGACTTTCCTCAGATAATCATCTTGCCAGTTTGTACTGACAACCTCTATCGCCAGTCTCACGGAATTTCCCTTGGTAATAATCGATTCTTTCTGCCAACGGGGTTCCTCTGCCAGTTGCGCTTTATTGAGGGCAATAATGTCAGGTTGGTAACCGGATTCATCATGGATCGGTTTCAGCAAGCAATTGCCCGGAATTGCGAAAGGTAATTCGTAACGCTTGATGTGAATTCCCAGTTTTCCGATTAAAAAACCGATAATGGCAGAATGTTCTCCAGTTCCTAAAGGTATTTTGACGATCGCTCCATTACGTAGTTTGTATTTATCGGTTGCGTTTTCCGGATACCAGTCAACAAATTCATCGAATGATAGGGGGGTGGTTAGAGCCGCAATCATAGTTATTCACGAGAGATTAAGACAAGAAAGGATTTGGGGAATAAGGAATCGAGAAAAAATAAATTTTGCACTACAATCGTTATTCTTTGATTAAGTCAATGCTCTGACTTTTCTAAATTCACTGTATTTAATCTGTTATCTTTTCAAATACTCCGATCAGAAATCAATCAGAAGGGAGCAGAGCTTTTATCTGATTAATACACTCCTGGTGATCTATCACGGGCTTAAAGATGCAATCATCTGCCCCAGTCTCTTGCAGAAAACTTTCCCTATTTATAGCAGCCGCGGTAACTATGATAACGGGCAAATGAGCGGTTTTGGGGTTTGCTTTCAACATCTGAGTAATTGTGATGACACCAACAGCCTTGCCCTGATATGAGCAGTTCCCCAAAATATTTATTAAAATAAGGTCTGCCTCGCCAGCTTGGGCAATTTCCATTACCTCTTCCACGTTTTCGGTACGTTTGACATTTAAACGGCCTCGCTTGGTCAGTATTTTAGAAAAGACCCGGACACCGAGCGCATCTTCTTCCACGAGAAGCACAGTTTTCATAGCAGTTTTGGAAATTAATCAGTAAGGTCTTACTCTAGCATTTTGGCACAGCACCTGTCAAGCTTATTATTACAAGACTTCGGATATTATTAGGACTTACGCAGGCGAACCCAGAAACCCGGTTTCTCCTAGAAACCGGGTTTCTTTGCGTCAGTCCTGATTATCTCAAACTTCAATCTTTTCCAAATACTCCGATAAGAAATCAATCAAATCCATTGATTCAGCGACAAACCCCATAGCATCGCTAAATTTGGGGCCTTGAACCAGGGAGGAAAAATGAGCGATCGCCTCCTGTTGTTTAGCCTTACGGAGATACTGGAGATATTTCAACAGATTTTTGCGGGCATTATCTGCTTTTGTTTCCGGGCAATGCCCGCTATTGAGCCAGAGTAATACCCGTTCGTTCAAACTGGCAAAGTCCTGAATATCCAGGTCTT
>NZ_JAAHHG010000788.1 GCF_010692555.1 Okeania sp. SIO3B5
TCTGAGATTACAACCGATGTGATGACGTTCCGTCGCGCCCAGAGGGAAGTTCAGTTAACGGGGCGAGGGGGGACGAATTTTAGCCCTGTTTTGGCGTATCTGGAGGAACATTGGGATTATGATGGTCTGATCGTTTACACTGATGGTTATGCTCCTTGCCCCCCACCGCCACAGAATCGACGTACTCGTATTATGTGGTTGTTTGTGAGCGAGGGGCATTACCGGAGTTGTTATCCAAATCTGGAGCATCTGGGGCAAGGGGTTTATCTTAAATGTTCGGCCAGAGAGATTCCCAATCCAGTAACCTGAAGTTTGTATATTTTTGTAACGATTGTGGATTGGGTGAGGGGCGATTAGTTACTATATAAAAATATTTATACCAAGGTGTTATCCTGCAACTTCGGGATAACATCGCCAATAATGCCGTATTTAGACCGCAAGTGTTTGGCGAAATTTCGCTGGAAGGATCAACGTTATTATTGAAGATCTAATACACAAACCTGGAAGTTGTCTAAATTCAACATTTGATGGGGAACGAAGGTAATGAAAAACAATAGAAGCTTAGGCGATCATGAGCATTTGATCACAAAACATAAACTGAATCGCAATCCACCTCCTCCAGATTCTCTTTTCTGGAAGATGTGGTACGCCGTTGGTGAGCCCATTGCGCAAAAAACACTGACCACCGGATTTTTAGAAGGCATAAAAAATGGGAATTTAGACCCAAACCAATATGGTGCATTTAGTGTCAGCGATATCTACTATTGCTTCCATGGTGCATCTGATTATGGCATTGCAGCCAAGAGAACAACCAATACAGTCTTGCAAGACTATTATCTGAAAAAACAGGATAGTTACAACAGATATAACCAATCTGCCTGCACCACATGGAATTTGACAGGCCCTGAATCTATTGCCCCAACTCCAACAGCACTTGATTACTCGAATTTTGAACGATCTGTTGCCAATGGGACTGCACAAGAAGGCAATGTTAAAGATCCAATCTTTACACTGATCGTAATGTTACCGTGCGAATATCTCTGGGCTTGGTTGGCTAGCCAATTGGCTCCACCTAAACCTGGCAATATCTATGCGAGTTGGATAACTAGCAATAACTATCCTGATGGAGCTTACGCAATGGGTAACTTTTTGCAAGACTATATTACCTTAAACCCAATAAACGAAGATGTGGCTACGACCATATATCAAACCGCAACGGAATACGAGTACAAAAACTTCTATACTGCAACACCCGAACCAACCTAATATGCTGCATGTCTAACACGCACATCTAGTAAGATCGCCGAACGTGTAGGGTGCGTTAGCAGGAGAGCAATCTATCAATAAATAGATAATCTCTGCTCCTGCGTAACGCACCAAAACCCCTTGCAGAATAATCTAGCCACAGTAGTAAGGTGTGTTAACAAAGCGCGAACATACCACAGGATTAACTCTACTCATCCTTGAATGTTTCCCTGCCTAGCCCTGTGCTTAACCGAACAGCTTGGCGATCGCATTGCAGATAAGCTCTAGAAGTATTCTCTGTCTGCGGACAGCAAAAGTTCTCGATATAATGCTAACTAGACATTTTTCCTTATACCAATTTATGAACTACCGAGACATCATTACAATTGAGCCTGAAAAACGTGGTGGTAAGCCTTGCGTCCGTGGCTTGCGTATTACAGTCTATGAAGTGCTTGAGTACCTAGCCTCCGAGATGACTGAAGCAGAAATTCAAGGGCGATTTTCCCGACCTGACGCGAGAAGATTTAAAAGCCTGCATTGCTTATATTGCTGACGGAGATCGTCGGTTTATGACTGCCCCGTTATCCCTATGAAATTACTTTTTGATGAAAATCTATCGCCTAAAATATAAACATATTGTTTGGGTAATATGCCATGAAGCAAGATACTGCCAGAATTCTCCCCCGCTTAACACCACAGGAATATTTGGAATGGGAAGTCCAGCAACCACTACGCTACGAATATTTTAATGGGGAAGTGTTTGCGATGGCAGGGGGATCGTTGCCCCATGCAGATATTGCTCTAAATTTGGCAAGCCTGTTACGAGAACCGTTACGGGGGCGCTGCAAGGTGCGTAACTCTGATGCGAAGGTGGGCATTACTGACGAGGGACCGTTTACCTATCCAGACCTTAGTATTAGCTGCGATGAGCGCGATCGTACCGCCCGACAATTCATCCGCTATCCCCGCGTCATTATTGAGGTGCTTTCTCCGAGTACGGAGGCTTACGACCGCGGTGGTAAGTTCGCCCTATACCGTCGTCTCTCAACCCTACAAGAATATGTTTTAGTGAGTTCTGAAACCAAAACGGTTGAGATTTTTCGGCGGGATGCTGTTGGAGAGTGGCGATTCATTCCTTACAGTGAAGGTGATACAATTGAGTTGATGAGTTTGGGAATCACGTTATCGCTAAATGCTATTTATGAAGATGTTGTTTTAGAGTTGGAGGATGAAGGGGGTGAAAAAAGGTAGCACTGCTTATCAGCATAAATTTATTGGGAGGTGAAGGTATTGTGATGACACTACAGCGTTTGGACACATAATTGTCTTGAGATCCCTTGCTATACTTCCATCAAAATGTTTCAAATTTATCAAGAATTATTCGCTTAGAGTTTAGATTGAGCTGTTTTAACCTAGCTGGCCCACTACCCCTAGAAAAAGGATTTTAAGTCAAAAAAAAAATAAGTCAAACAAGTCAGAAATTCTGGTTGGAAATCGTCTTATTTACACAAGCAGTTTACAGGCAAGCTACTCAATAAGCAGATTGTCCAGTATTTGCACTTCGCACACCCCCAAATTCGGTGTAGGACCACAAGTGCTAGATAATATGCTGCTCGAGGGAGTTGCCCTGGATATGCTGTCTCAACGTCTAATCAAATTAGAACAAAAAAATAAGTCAAACAAGTCAGAAATTCTGGTTGGAAATCGTCTTATTTACACAAGCAGTTTACAGGCAAGCTACTCAATAAGCAGATTGTCCAGTATTTGCACTTCGCACACCCCCAAATTCGG
>NZ_JAAHHG010000789.1 GCF_010692555.1 Okeania sp. SIO3B5
TGTTATTTTTTACTGTTGGAGTAGCGAAAAAACTGCTTTTTTCTATATGCAAATAGTGATTCTGCATGGTAGTGTTAATGCTACTTTTATCTGTGCAGACTTTATGAGTGTGTATGTAGCACTAGAGGTAATTGGTATTGCTGCGTTCCTCCTAATAGCTTATCCCCGTACAGATAGAACTATTTGGGTAGGACTACGCTATCTGTTTGTCAGTAATACGGCAATGCTGTTTTATCTGGTGGGAGCAGTAATCGTATATAAGGCACATCATTCCTTTTATTTTGCTGGTTTGCGTGGTTCGCCTCCCGAAGCGATCGCCCTCATATTTTTGGGATTGTTGGCCAAGGGTGGTATCTTTGTCTCAGGATTATGGTTGCCTTTAACTCACTCTGAATCACAGAGTCCAGTATCAGCAATGTTGTCAGGAGTTGTGGTCAAGGCAGGTGTTTTTCCTCTAGTGCGTTGTGCCCTACTGTTAGAGGAAATCGATCCAATTGTGAGATTTTTTGGTGTTAGTACAGCACTTTTAGGGGTGGGTTATGCTGTATTTGAAAAAGATACTAAACGAATGCTGGCATTTCATACTATTTCGCAGTTAGGTTTTGTGCTTGCTGCGCCAGTAGTAGCTGGTTTCTATGCTTTGACTCACGGTTTAGTTAAATCTGCCCTGTTTTTAATTGCAGGGGTTTTACCAAGCCGTAATTTTAAAGAATTGCACCATAAACCCATCGATACTCAGATTTGGGTTGCTTTAGTTATGGCTAGTTTCTCTATCTCTGGTTTCCCACTATTATCTGGTTTTGGAGCAAAAGTGTTAACCTCTAAAAATCTATTACCCTGGCAGGTTATTGGGATGAACATTGCCGCTGTGGGAACAGCTATTTCCTTTGCTAAATTCATATTTCTCCCTCACCAGAAAAACGAGGAAGTCAAAGTCAAACTGGGTTTTTGGTGGGCAATAGTGGTCTTACTGGGGGGATTAATTGTGGCAAATGCTTTTTATTATGAAGCTTACACCCTAAGTAATATCATTAAACCACTGGTAAGTATAGCTATTGGTTGGGTGGCATATCTACTTATTTTTCAGAAGTTGGCAATTAAATTCCCTCGTCTGGTGGAAGAATTTGACCATTTGATTGGGTTTATGAGTCTCATGTTAATTTTACTTTTCTGGATAGTATGGACAGGCTCGGATTTTTCAATATAATATGGCGCTACGCGCTAGGGAATATTCAAGAATTTAGAATTAAGAATTTAGAATTTAGAATTTAGAATTACCTCTCCTTTAAAAAAACTTTCTCTTTCTTTTCTTCTTTCTTCCCTCCTTAATTCTAAATTCTGTTTGCGGAGCATGACCTAGAAAATTCTAAATTCTGAATTATGAGTAGTTTATTTATAATATCATGTTCGGATAATCAGTTATAAAAAAACTTCTGGCCTTGAACCAATATTCCCTACTGCCTACTGCCTGCCTTCCTCCAAAGTGTAAGTATTTAACCGAACATGATATAACTGTTCAACCGGGCATGATATTACTCCTACCTCCTCGCTCCCATACCCGTTCCTCCTGTCTCCTGTCTCCTGTCTCCTGTCTCCTACCTCCTACCCCTACTAAAAGAATTTTGAGCGCAAACCCTAAGTACAGGACAAAACTTGAGAAAAGGTCAAAGCTATAGCAAATATTATTGACACCCTTAGACAAGCTCTGCTAACCTTGAGTAAAGTGATTCAATGTAAGTAATGGTCAAATCTCACGGCTCCTTAACAGGAATAGAAGCAAAAATTGAATACCATCCTGCAAACATGGAACTAGGAGCATTGTATGAATCCTGGAAACGCTCTGCTATCAACTGGGTGCAAACTCAGAAGTTGTCAGAATCCGAAGTAGAAAAGTGTCTGATGAGAAAGTTGAACATTCAAGGGGCTTGTAACTGTTGGCTAAAATCTGGTATTATCTATTAAAATCTAGGATTATCTGTTTATGCTACTTGGATTCAAAACTGAGTTACATCCCACAAACCACCAAAAAACATTGCTAGCTAAACACGCGGGTGTAGCGCGTCATGCTTATAATTGGGGTTTGTGGTTAACTAAAAATATCTTAAACCATAACCAGCATAATCCTGATAGTAAGCTTAAATTTCTCACATCTATCGACCTCCATAAACTTTTGGTAGCAATGGTTAAACCAAATAACTATTGGTACTACGAGGTTTCTAAATGTGCACCGAGCTATGCTTTGAGGTATTTATCCAATAGTTGGAAACGCTGCTTTACCAAAGTGTCTGGTCAACCTAAATTCAAGAAAAAAGGTAAAGATGATAGCTTTACTTTAGATGGTTCAATTACAGTTGGTTTTAATCAGATTAAATTACCAAGAATTGGATGGGTGAAAACTTATGAAATTTTACCAGATAATGTAACTCCTAAATCTGTAACTATTAGCAGGAAAGCTGATAGATGGTTTATTAGTTTCAAGACAGATAGAGAAACTCAAATTACTGAAAAATCAGTGTTATTAGTTGGTGTAGATTTAGGAATAAAATCTTTAGCAACATTATCCACTGGCGAAGTATTTCCTGGAGCCAAATCTTATAGAAAGTTAGAAGCTCAACTTTCTCGGTTGCAATACTTGAATCGACATAAAGTCAAGTTTTCCAATTATTGGAAAAAAGCGCAACTTAAGATAGCTAAACTACATAGCAAAATAGCTGATATCAGAAAAGATACATTGCATAAACTTACTACTTACGCAAGCCTTGAATCACAGCCAAATAGTAATAGAAGATTTAAATGTATCAGGAATGATGGCAAATCATAAGTAGGGGCGAATGGCCATTCGCCCCTACAGGCTATTGCTGATATGGGTTTTTACGAGTTTCGTAGGCAGCTAGAGTACAAATGTCAACTATACGGCTCATCCTTAACCATTGTTGACAGATGGTTTCCCAGTTATAAAACCTGTTGTAACTGTGGAACTGTAAAAGAGTCTCTGTTGTTATA
>NZ_JAAHHG010000079.1 GCF_010692555.1 Okeania sp. SIO3B5
TGAATATAATAAAAAAAGTAATTCCTGATGTCTTTGACCAAGGAATAAAGGGTTTGCCGTTTAACCCTGTAGTGCTCGATCCACTACGAGCAACTAAGCTTTCAGATTTTTGAGTAAGTTTGAGTAAGTTTAGTTGAGCGGTATCTCACTAAATCTGAGAATAGTAATGGCCTATAAATGTTATCCTAGGTAGTAGAGGTAATTTCATTGAGTATAAGGGTTGTAAAATGAAAAATTATGCTTGTATTGCCATTGGTATAAATCAATATGAGTTTATTCAACCTCTAAGTTACGCTAAACAGGATGCAGAAGCACTGCATAGCTTTTTGTTAAATGAAACAAATTTTTCAGCAGAACAATGCCTATTATTAACGGACAGTAATTTATTGCCAATTTGGGAACAACCAACCTATCCTAGCAAAGAAAATATACTAGACCTGATAGAAGATTTTTGCCAAAATCAATTGCAAAAGGAAAATTTTCTCTGGTATTTCTTTAGTGGTTATGGTGTTGTTCATCAAAATCAAGACTATATAATGCCAATTGATGGTAATCCTCAAGACCCTGAAACTACAGGAATATCAATAACAAAGCTACTAGAAACTTTGAAAATATATCCTACGGGACAAGTTTTGGTTATTTTAGATATTAACCACAATCGTTTAATGGGAATGGACAACCAAGTTGGTGTTCAAGCAGTAGAAGTAGCGAGAGAGTTAGGAATACCTCTATTAATGTCATGTGGTCCACAGCAGGTTTCCTATGAAACTTCTGTACTACGTCTAGGATTTTTTACAGCAGCTATTATAGAAGGGTTACGTTATGGGAAATGTAAAACACTCAAAGAGTTAGATAATTTTTTAAGTAATCGCTTACCGGAATTATCTGCTCAATATCTACAACAGCAAAACCATCTAATAGTGGTAAATTCTGCTGAAAAAATGAATCAGATTATTTTACCTGAAAAAAATTACGATGATTCTGACTCTACGGAAGGAAAAGAAAGTGTAATTGTTGATTCATTAATTGCTTCTACAACAAAAAAACAAGTTTTAAAGTCAGTAAAAACTCCCTTAAAAAACATTACTAAAATAAATATGGTGAATGGTAATAAGAGTCATAATCATAATATTGAATCTCAAATAAATAGCAAAAACAGTATATATAAAAAAGCAGAAATGTCTGAAAATATTTCTCAAAACATTAATTCCGATCAATATTTTTTACAAAAGTTGATTGTAGGAAGTAGTCTAACTTTTCTAGTACTTTTATTAGGCGTATTTTTGACAAATAAGTCTATATTTACAGGTACACAGGTAGTAGATATAGAGGCTGTACCTAATATGAAAGTGGAGGAAGATGCCTCATCAGAAGTAACTTTATCAACATTACCTGTGGCCTCTTCTTCAGAAGGTCAATCCGAGGGAAAAACTGAGACCGCGAAGGAAGATAGCGGAAAACAAGAAGAAAGTCAAGCTCCACCAAATCAATTAATATTATCTGAAGCTCTAACTGAACTTGATTCAGTTATGGCCTCTAGTTTTAGTAAAGCAATTATTAAAGCTGCCCAAATTTCTCAAAGCGATCCGCTTTATCCTCAAGCACAAAATCAAATAGAGCGTTGGAGTTTAACTATTCTTGATATAGCTAGTGGACGAGCATTAAAAGGAGATTATGATAGTGCCATTAATACAGCTAAATTAGTACCTGTCAATGTCCGACCAATTTATCAAGAAGCACAGTTAGCGATCGCTGAATGGCAACCCCAAGTAACTCAACAAAAAAAAGCTAATGAAGGGTTTAATGAAGCATTACTCAAAGCTGCAAAAGAAAAGATTAAGCCCGGACTAGCTTCATCTTATATTGAAGCAATTAATGATGCCCGTAAAGTTCTACCTGGTGAGCCTAAGTATGAAGAAGCTCAAAAACTGATTACTCAGTGGAGTAATACTATTTTTAGCATAGCTAAAGTACGAGCCAAAAATAACAACTTAAGTGAGGCTATTTTGGCTGGTGAGTTAGTTCCTTATGGCACACCAGCTTATGAATCTGCTCAACAAGCACTAGAAAATTGGAAAAAACAACAAAAAACAAAGAAGAAAAATTGAACCAATCGTAATAATAAATAATCAATCAATCAATAGCTATATTTATAAAGATGATAGAAGCATAAGTTTACCCATTGCTTTAACTATAATGTGTTTAAGTAATTATTGGCTATGAGCAATTCAATTAAGAATTTCAAAATCAAAAAATATCCTATTGTACTGAACATCATAATAGGAAAATATGAAGTATAAAAACTTGTATTATTGAATTAAGTCAATAACTAAATTGATTAATTATATATTCACTAATCAAGTAATTTCGTAGTTATTTTATGAGTTTAAATTATAATTATAAGTTTAATATATAGCGTTTTGATTTGAGATGTCAAACAAGAGTTGGTTATTTACTAACAGTAAAAATTCCGGCAAACCTTCTTATCTTTAATCAATCTAGTATGATTCTTTTGCCTAAAAGCTGCCAGGTTTTTGAAGCAACTCAAATGAAATAGACATCTCCAGAAAAGAGGGAGTAGGGAGTAGGGAGTAGGGAGTAGAGAGTAGGAAGAAAGAATTGATAATTTCTGTGTGATAATTTATTTTATTTTTGATTTTTGGAGATGTCTAATGAGTATATATATACTATATATATACTATATATATAGGAATTCGGGCGTACCAATTAATATTTACAATATCTACTAAATTTTATTGATATTTAAGAGTAAGCATTTCCTGTATAATAGAGATAAAACAGCCGTAAGCCAGCCTCATAATGTCAAAAATGCAGACTTAAGCCATTAGCTTGTTTATATTCAGGAAGTTAGATTGAAATACTAAAATTATTACTTAAGTAGGGTTTGCTGATTAAATTTCGCGCTTATTGACTGATATTGGTTTGAGCAATTTTAGATCTGGAAAAAGTGCGAGGTTTTAGGTGGTAATGGTTCAAAAATTCAGGATTTTGCTCAAGAGTTGGGCAAAACCATCTTGGGAAAATTCTTACTCCTACCTCCTCCAAATTCCCATTTCTCATGTTCCCCTCCTGGGAGGGGGAGGGGCGAGGGGTGGGTTGTCTCCTGTCTCCTACCTTCACCCATAAGACTTTTTCAGCAAGCCCTAAGTAGGGTTTAAAGCATATACAAAAACCTTCAATATCGATAATAAATGTGTTTAATTCCTTCACAAAAAAGCTGATTTCTGAGTGCTAATAGCTGTTTGCGCAGCATTCCGCAGGAAATACTTACTTTTAAGATAATTAAAATCGTTTAAATACTGAGGCATTATCTGCTTTTAAATTTTAGTATTTTTAATTAATTTAGCGTAGTTAAGTCAATCAGAATATTCCGACAATTTTAAGATACAGTAATTATCAGGTAAGTATAAAGCAAAGTTGTCTGAAATTATAGTTACTAGCTAATCTAATTACCAATACCGAATTTCAAAAAATAGCTACAATAGGAGTAAAATATATAATGTAGGTTAACCACATTATATATTCCTAGATTCCTGATTGCTTAAACCTCACATTTTTCCCTCACCAATTGAGAGAATGCTATAAGCAAAAGCTTCTTCAATACTTTACCTTTTTAGTTAATGGATAAGGAATGAAGATTTTATTGTCTACAAGAGTTAAATGGAGTATACCGTCAACAGATATAGTTCCATTGGTGAACTTTTGGAGTTTATTGAATCTTCAATCCTCAATTAATCCTTAACAATAGAAAATTAATATCAGGTTATGTAGCTTGTAAACCTAAGAATTTCTGTTAATCAGAAACTCGTCTACTATGACTTACGCCCAGCTAAAATCTCAAAAATTTGATAAACTTCTCGAAGAATTAATCCATAAAGCCTGTTTAAGTATTGATGGAGATTATGTAGAGGTATGGATACCAGACAGTAATGGTACTAGGATAGAGTGTAGTCCAATCTGGTATGGACGACCTGAGATTCAAGAATTATTAACAAAATTTCATAGTTACAGTGAAGAAATAACATTTCCACCTAGTGTTGATATGGCTGGTCGAATTTGGATTTCTCAACAACCAGAGTGGGAAAAAGATATTAGTAGTTTACCAGAAACAATTTATTTACGAGGGAAAAAAGCAACTGAAGTAGGTCTCCAAACAGCTTTAGGATTTCCAATTTTAGCGAACAATATTGTTTTTGCAGTTATTATTTTTTATATTAGAGAAATTCGGCAGTACGATCAAAAGATAGTAGATTTAATATTTTCTTTTAGCCACTTAGGAGCATTGGTTTCAAATATATCTTCTCCAATGAGACTACTCGATCTTCAAGATTACTTCCGCCTAATGATAGAAAGTAATTCTGATGCAGTTACGGTTATAGATATTGGTGGCAATATTTTATATAATAATTTGGCCTCCGAAAAAGTATTCGGTTATCAAAGGCAAGAATTAATTGGCAGAAATTTTCTGAAATTTGTTCATCAAGATGATTTTTTATTTGTTATAGATAAATTAACGGAGGTTATTCAGAATCCAGAATCAACAGTAAATATAAAAGCAAGACTTTATCATCTTGATGGTTCCTGGAATTTATATGATGTGAGAGCCAAAATTTTTTTTCAAATCTCAGAATTTGAGCAAGTAATAATATATATTCGCGATATTTCAAAATTCACTCAGGAATATTTTTTACTTAAAAAAGATTTATTTTACACAAAAAAAATAGTAGAAAGTAGTAGCAATGGGATAGTAAAATTCGATCTAAATTATAATTGTATAGATTGGAATAATCGAATAGAAAAAATATCAGGAATTAATAAAAATGATGCTACTGGCAAATCAATATTCGATCTATTAGTGTTTACTGTAAATCACAAAAAAATTGCAGAGAATAATTTTTTTCAATCTCAAATAGTCAATAGTAAAAATGCTTTTAATGAAAGGATACAATCTACTTCCATAAACACAGAAAAGGAAAGATTATTAGAATTCTATTATTACCCTGTTAATAATGAAAAAAATAAATTGATTGGTGGCTTGATTACCATTCGCGATATTACGGAAAACCAAAAACAAAACACGCGAAAATATGATTCTTTTCAAGACGTTTTACTAGAATATATACCTATAGCAGTAGCTATTTTGGACCAAGATATGTGCTACTTATGGACATCTAAGCGTTGGTTAACTGATTACAATTTAACAGAAAAAGATATTATTGGGCATAGTCACTATGAAGTTTTTCCCAATATTAATGACCGCTGGAAGCAAATTTATACAACTTGTCTTGCAGGAGAAATTCAAAAATGCGAGGAAGATCGGTTTCCTAAACCAGATGGTTTTTTAGACTGGATACGATGGGAAATACACCCTTGGTATAAAAGTAAAGATGAAATTGGTGGGATAATTCTTTTCACTGAAGTAATCACAAATTATAAATTATCACAGAAAGAACTTGTAGCTCAAAACGATCGCTTACAACAGGTAGTGGATGCTGCAACAGAAATTGCGCTTATTGCTACAGATATTGATGGTCAGATTACTACATTTAATTCTGGTGCAGAGAAACTTTTGGGTTATCATAGAAAAGAAGTAGTTGGTAAAGAAAATCTGACAATATTTCACGACAAATTTCAATTAATAGAACGCAGCAGAGAATTAAGCCAGAAATTAAATCGCTCCATAAAAGATTTCGATACGTTAGTAGAATCAGCACGACAAGGAATTTTTACATCTCAAGAATGGAATTATATCAGAAAAGATGGCTCTCATTTATTAGTAAGTTTAGTCATCAGAACACAACTTGATAGTGAAGGAAAAATTATTGGATTTCTTGGTACTGCTATTGATATTACAGAACAAAAACAAACAGAAACTAAACTCAAAGAAGCAGAAAAAATTCTTCACGGTTTCTATAGAGTAGCTTCAGAAACAGACCAAAATTTTGATACTTTTTTACAAATAATTTTGGAAATGGGGCGAAAACAATATGGAACAGAAATAGGTATCTTAGCAAAGATTAGTGGAGAAACTTATGAAGTAGTTGCATCTCAAGTTCTCCAGGGATTTCCTTTTTCGATAAAAGCAGGATATACAACTGATATAAAACAAACTTATTGTAGCGAGACAATAAAACAAAATGAACCAATAAGTATTGAAGCTGTAGGAAGTTCACAATTGCAAAATCATCCTGCTTATACTCAAACATTTTTTCAACTAGAAACTTACATTGGTTGTCGGGTAATGGTAGAAGGTAACCTGTATGGTACCATAAGTTTTACAAGTCCATACTTAAAACAGGAACCATTTAAAGAGAGTGATCGCCAGATATTAAAACTAATGGCAAAATGGGTAGGAAATCAAATAGAATGTTATTCCTCAAAAACTGCCTTAAAAAACAATATAAAACACATTTTACTCCATAAACGGTTAACCACAGAAATTCGTTCTAGTTTAAATAGCGATCGCATCTTTCAAACAGCAGTCAAACTAATAGGTCAAACATTTAAAGTAAATCGCTGCTTAATTTATTGCTATATTGTTAAACCATCACCACAAATTCCTCTAGTAGAGGAATATCTCGAATCAGGTTATAAGTCAATACAAGGTCTATCACTAGCATTAGAGGAAAACAATAATCTGCAAAAATTATTAACTCAGGACGAAGCTATTAGTAGCGACAACACTGACTTAGAGCCATTATTATTCAAAGATACTGAAATTTGTTGCTTATTGGGAGTAAAGTCAGTATTAGCAATTCGCACCTCATATAAAGGAGAACCGAACGGAGTAATTGTTTTACATCAATGCGATCGCACTCGTCATTGGGTAGATGAAGAGATATATCTACTAGAGTCAGTTGCTGTACAAGTAGGAATTGCTTTAGCACAAGCTGATTATGTAGAGCAAGAAAAACGGCGACAAGTACAACTACAGACTGAAAATTTGGAGTTAGAAGCAGCGAAACAAGAAGCTGAATCTGCTAATCGAGCGAAAAGTGAATTTCTAGCTATGATGAGTCACGAAATTAGGACTCCGATGAATGCAATAATTGGCATGACTGGGTTATTACTGGATACACAATTAGACTCTCAACAACAAGATTTTGTAGATACTATTCGTCATAGTAGTGATTCATTACTAACAATTATTAATGACATTCTTGATTTTTCTAAAATTGAATCTGGGAAACTAGAATTAGAAGACCAACCTTTTAATCTCCGAAGTTGTGTAGAAGCAGCCTTAGACTTAGTTGCCTCCCAAGCTGGTGCTAAAGGTTTAGAATTAGCTTACATTATCTATCAAGAGACCCCAGAAGCAATAGTAGGTGATGTGACAAGGTTACGTCAAATACTTGCCAACTTACTTTCTAATGCTGTTAAGTTTACTGATAGTGGAGAAGTTATTGTCTCAGTAAAAGGAAAAAAATGGTTGTCAGCTAATAGTCAACCAGAAGATATTGATAATAAGCAAACAAGTACAAATTCAGTAGTTAAAAGAAATCCCAAACCTGTTGACAACCTATACGAAATAGAATTTGCGGTAAAAGACACAGGAATTGGAATTCCGAAAGATAGATTAGAAAGATTATTTAAACCTTTTAGTCAAGTAGATGCTTCAATGACCAGAAATTATGGAGGTACAGGTTTAGGATTAGCTATTAGTAAAAGGTTAAGTGAGGCTATGGGTGGCCAGATGTGGGTGGAAACTGAAATAGATAGAGGTTCTACATTTCGTTTTACTATGATGGCAATGGCAACTAACACGAATACTGAATCTAAGCTTCAAAAATCACAGCCTGAACTTACAGACAAGCGAGTACTTGTAGTTGATGATAATGCAACTAATCGCCAAATTATTACTCTACAAATAGAATCTTGGGGAATGAATGTCACAGCAGTTGAGTCAGGAGAAAAAGCTTTAAATTTACTCTGCTCTGGGGAAAATTTTGATATTGCAGTACTAGATTTACAAATGCCAGAAATGGATGGTTTAACCCTAGCGGAGAAAATTCAATCCATGCCAGAATATAGAATATTGCCTTTAATAATGCTAAGTTCAATAGGCAAGCTGACATCAGAAGAAATTGCAGGAAGAGCTTCGTTTGCAGCTTTTGTGAGTAAACCAATTAAACAATCTAACTTATATGAAATGTTAGTTTCTGTACTAGGAGTACAACGAGTATCAGTTAAACCTGAAACTTCAAGAGCAAAATCAATTTTAATTGATGAAGTAGGAGTTGGGTTGTCATTACACATCCTGATAGTAGAGGATGTAACGGTAAATCAGAAAGTAGCTTTACTTTCCTTAAAGAGACTAGGTTATCGTGCTGATATAGCTAATAATGGATTAGAAGCTCTAGAAGCATTGCGCCGTCAAAACTATGATTTAGTTTTCATGGATGTACAAATGCCACAAATGGATGGCTTAGAGGCAACAAAACGAATTTGTCAAATTTTCCCTGAAGTCAAACGACCTTGGATCGTAGCTATGACTGCTCATGTGATGCGGGGCGATCGCGAAGAGTGTTTAGAAGCAGGAATGAATGACTATATAAGTAAACCAGTTCGAGTGGAAGCATTGGTTAAAGCATTAAATAATTATATTAGTCATAGAAAGTCAAAACAGATTGATGATTTGCCAACAAAAAGTTTTACAGTAGAAGATAAGAAAGATAGGATAGTTAAAGTAGTAAAAGAGGTTGATTCAAAATCTAACCAACTTAATCAAGAGTTAATTCCAGAGCAAATTGTAAATCTGGAAAATCAAGTTTCAGTAGAATCAAGTATTACTGTACAAAATAATCTAGTATTAGAAGATGAAGATCGAAATGATCATTTATCTTTAGTCAATTCTCAAAATAAAAATATGTCAAACTTTATAACTCCAGCTATTGATGAGTCAGTATTTGAATATCTAAGAGAGCAAGCTGCAGGGGGAGACGAAAGTATTTTACAGGAAATAATTGATAGCTACTTAGAAGAAGCTCCTCAAAAGCGAGATGCAATTATAGCCGCAATATCATCTCAAAATGGGACTGAATTAAGAAATGCGGCTCATGCTCTAAAATCTCTTAGCTTAACCATAGGAGCTAATAATTTGGCTCAACTATGTGGACAATTGGAAGCAATAGGTAGTATGGGCACAACAGAAAATGCAGAGCTATTAACAGAAATAATGAATCAAGAACACCATAGAGTGAAAGTAGCATTACAATCAAAAAATAGAAATAAATCTATAAAATGATTAAACCAGGTTTTTGGACTGTAGCACCCCGAATATTGATAGTAGATGATGAAAATACTATTCGACTAATACTGCGTCGTATTTTGCAGAAAGATGGGTATCAAGTTATTGAGGCAAATAATGGGGAACAATGCTTAGAAATTTGTCAAAAACAATTAGCAGATATGGTATTGCTTGATGCAATGATGCCCGGAATGGATGGTTTTACTTGCTGTGCTAAACTACATCAGTTATTGGGAGAAAATAGTCCACCAGTATTAATGATTACAGTTCTTGACGACCAAGCATCTGTTGATTTAGCATTCCAAGTAGGGGCAACAGATTATATTACTAAGCCAATTCACTGGGCAGTTTTACGTCAGCGAGTTCGACGCTTATTGCAAACTCAATGGGCAATGAAGGAACTACTACGACAAATAGAAAAAGAACGGATGTTGAGTGAAAAACTGGAAAAAGCTAATGAAGAATTGGAACGTTTAGCTTCTTTGGATAGTTTAACAATGGTTGCTAATCGTCGCAATTTTGAGAAGTTTATGGAAGGTGAGTGGGAACGTTCTCATAAGCATAGTTTGCCATTATCCATAATTATGTGTGATGTGGATTTTTTTAAAGCTTATAATGATACTTATGGCCATCAAGCAGGAGATATTTGTTTAAAGAAAGTTGCTGATACTATCATCAAAAATGTTAATCGTTCTACTGATTTAGTAGCTCGCTATGGAGGTGAAGAATTTGTAGTTGTTTTACCTGAAACAGATGTAGAAGGAGCTGTTTATGTGGCAGAAAAAATTCGTAAAAGTATTAAAGATGCTGCTATTGCTCATCAAGGTTCAAAAATTAGTAATTGTGTCACAATTAGTTGTGGGGTTGCTACTAAAAAATCATTATCATGGGAATCTGACTTTGATTCTCAGCCTAGTGATTTAATTAAAGAGGCAGATTCAGCACTTTATGAGGCTAAATCTCAAGGGCGCGACAGAAGCTTTTTCAATAATAATTATTATTCTCAGTAGACTTCTTGTAGAAGTCAGAGAATAGGGAATAGGGAGATAAAATTGTTGATTTCATAGTCTTGAATTAGTTTAATTAACACTTTTGCAAGAGGTCTAGTGAGTGAATTTAATAAATGATAAAACAACTGAGTAATTATATAGTTTTGATCGATAATATTTTTCGGCCAAAAATAAAGAGATCGCTGCGGGGAATGATATTTTTATCTTTGATTATTCCCACATTAATTACAGTTTTATTTCTCGCCTGGACATCATTACAAAAGGAAAAAATAGCAGTTAAACAATTAGCCACTCAGCTTAATAGTCAAACAGGTCACTATGTGACCGATGATTTAGATAATTATTTAGAAGTACCTAGTTTGATTCATAAAATCAACCAGGATTTAATTAAATTAGGATGGTTTAATTCTAATGATTTAATCAAAATCAAGGATTTGTTTGTTCAGCAAATAAAACATTTTAATGTTGGCCAGATTAATTTTGGCAGTACCAAGGGACAGTTTGTGGGAGTAACGAGAAAACAGGATAATAGTTTAGTCACTAATTTAATGACTAAGTTAAATTCAGAAAATCTCACAGAAATATCTAAAAGTAACGAATATAATTATCAAATAGAAAGTTGGTATAGAGATGTTATTAAAACAGGTAAATCTATCTGGAATAAAATTGATAATTCAGAATATTCACCAGAATCAGGAGCAATTTTAGCTAGTTATCCAGTTTACGACCAGAATAATAGTCTCATTGGGGTATTAGCAGTTGAGTTACCTATTTCAGAAATTGATAAATTACTTCAGACAGCAAATATAAGTCAATCAAATTTAATTTATCTTATAGAAAAATCTGGGATAGTTGTTGCTAGTAACTCAAGTCAATCATTAGATAATTCTAGGAAAATATTAATTCAAGAAATAGATAATAAATTAAAAGAAAATTACGATGATGTTAAAAATACAAAAGATTTAGAATTAAAAGTTACAGGGGAGCAATATTTTGTCAGATTAATACCAAATCAAAATCAAGATTGGTTAATTGTAGTGGCTATTCCTAAATCAGAATTTGCACCACAAATTCAGACAAGTTTTCAAATAACTCTCTTTTTATGTTTATTAGCAATGGCTTTAGTTATCTACTTAGGTATGTTAATATCTAACTGGATAACTAAACCTATATATAAATTCTTAAAAACAGCTCAAAATCATCTTGTTAATGAAGTCAATGAAGAAGATTTATCCTCGGTTTTAAAAATCGCTTGGTTTAAGGAAATTGAAGATTTAGTACGATCATTTAGTCAAATCAATCAACGTCTAAAAGATAATTTTAGAGAGAGCGGTCGCTTTTTTGATATTTCTCTTGACTTATTAGTAATTTTTGGTACTGACGGTTACTTTAAAAAGCTTAATTCAAGTTGGTCAAGAATTTTAGGTTATACGACAGAAGAACTATTAACAGTACCTTATATTGAGTTTGTACATCCAGAAGATAGAGATATTACTCTTGCAGAAGTCCAAAATATTACTGATGATGGTAAAGGGATAAAATTCCAGAACCGTTATCGGACTAAAGATGGTTCTTACCGTTGGCTAGCTTGGAATAATGTTCCTTTTTTAACAGAAAATTTAATCTATGCAGTGGTACGAGATATTACGGATGAAAAAGAAACTTTAGAAAGTCTTCTCTATAGGCAAACACAATTAATAGAAGCAGAGAAAATTGCTGGTATAGGATGTTGGGAAAATGATTTGACTACAAATCGATTAATCTGTTCTGAAGAAGTGTACAAAATTTTAAGTATACAACAGAAATCGACTTTTGTAAGTATAGAAGATTATTTTAAATTAGTTCATTCTGATGATTTGTCAGCAATACAAAAAGCAATTGATTTAGCAATTAATCAAGGTCAAAGCTATCAACTCGAGCAACGAATTTTATGTCCAGGTGGTGAACTAAAATATATATCAATTACAGGAAAACCAATTTTTGATGAGAAAGGTGAAGTAATAAAAGTTTTTGGGACAGTCTTAAATATTACCGAACGTAAACAAATAGAAGCAGCATTACAAGAAAGTCAAGAGATATTTAATAAATTAGTAGAAAATATCAATAGTGTTTTCTGGGTACAAGATCCTCAAAAAAATCAAATTTTATATATTTCTCCTAGTTATGAAAAAATATGGGGTTATCCCCGCGATGAGTTATACAAATCACCCCACTGTTTTGTAGATGTTATTTATCCAGAAGACCGCCCGAGGGTAGTGGAAGCTTTAGCAAATTCCACGGAAGTAGAAGAAAAACAAGAATATCGTATTATGCTGCCCAATGGAGAAATACGTTGGATTTTGACCCGTGCTCTTCCTATCAAAAATCAGGCAGGGAAAGTTTATAAAATAGCTCGAATAGCACAAGACATTAGTGAAGATAAACTGGAAGACACAAAGTTACAACTAATTCAAGAACGATTGCAATTAGTATTAGAAAGGTCAGGTGATGGGTTATGGGATTGGAATATTACCACGGGCGAATGTTACTATAGTTATCGATGGTTAGAAATGTTAGGTTACAATTCAGGCGATCTTGCTAAGAAGATAAATTCTTGGGAAATGCTAATTCACCCAGAGGATAAAGCGTGGGTGATTGATGCTTTAAATTTGCACTTGGAAGATAGTTCATTTATCTATGCCTTTGACTACCGGTTACAAACTAAATCTGGTGAATGGAAGTGGATAGCAGTTTATGGCAAAGTTATAGTCAGGGATGAAGCAGGCAAACCACTGAGAATGATTGGCACTCATAAAGATATTAGCGATCGCAAGGCAGCAGAAGTAACCCTCAAGCAACAACTAGAGTTGGAAAAACTTGTTGCTAATATCTCTACTAGCTTTATTAATCTTAATCCTAATGAAATTAATAGTAGTATCCAGATAGCATTAAAAAAACTTTGTGGGTTAATAGGTGCAGATCGTAGTTATATGTTTTTAGTAAGTAGCGATCGACTTCAAGTTAGTAATACTCACCAATGGAAAGCTACAAAAACAGAAGCTAAAATTGAAGCTCAACAGAATTTTCCTATAGATTATTTACCATGGATAATGGAAAAACTCAATCAATTTGAGGTCGTACATATACCATTAGTTTCCAATTTACCTCTGGAAGCAAGCAGAGAAAAACGAATATTATCAGCGCAGTCAATTCAATCTTTGTTGTGCATTCCTATGGTTTCTGGAGATGAATTAATTGGTTTAGTCAGTTTCGATACGGTAAGTAAATTATCCAGTTGGACAAAATCTACAATTAATTTGTTAAAAATTATTGGGAAAATTTTTGTTAGCGCTCTAGAACATCAAGAAGCTGAATTAGCATTGCGCGAAAGTGAAAAACGTTTTCGGATGATGGCTGATAGTGCCCCCGTGTTCATTTGGATGTCTGGAACTAATAGTCTTTTTAACTATTTTAATAAAAGATGGCTAGATTTTACCGGGCGTAACTTAGAACAAGAAGTTGGGAAAGGTTGGTTAGAGGGAATTCATCCTGAAGATGTGCAACATTATTTGGAAAATTACCGGGTAAATTTTTATACCCATCAATCGTTTAGTATAGAATATCGTTTGAGAAGAGAAGATGGCGAATACCGTTGGATTTTAAATCAAGGGGTTCCTAGATTTAATCTCAATGGTAAGTTTGCTGGTTATATTGGTAGTTGTATTGATATTAGCGATCGTAAAAAGGCAGAAGAACAGATTCAAAATTCTCTTCAAGAAAAAGAAATTTTGCTCAAAGAAATTCATCATCGAGTGAAAAACAACCTACACATTATTTCTAATTTATTAGATTTACAATCAGATTATATTCAAGATCAAAAAGTGCAGGAATTATTTGCTGATAGCCAAAATAGAATTCAAAGTATGGCTTTGATCCATGAACAACTCTATCAGTCAAAAAATTTAGGACAAGTTGATTTTAGTGAGTATATTCATGCTTTGATAGATAATTTGTTTTGTTCTTACGCGGATAGAGAAAGTCTCATTAAACCTATCATTAATGTAGAAGCAATAACTCTTAATTTAGAAACTGCAATTCCTTGTGGTTTGTTAATTAATGAGTTGGTTACTAATTCATTTAAACACGCTTTTCCTAATGATGAATCTGGAGAAATATGTATTGAATTATATCAAAATCGACAAGAAAAAGTTTATATTACAATTAAAGATAATGGCATTGGTATTCCTCCAAATATTGATTTGCAAAATATTTCTTCTTTGGGGTTAAAATTAGTGCGAATTCTTTGTAAACAATTGAAAGCTGAAATTGATTTTGATGGTCGTCAGGGCACAACAGTTAATTTAATATTTTCTCCTCTCAAGTATAAATCCAGATTTTAAATTACAGAAGTTTTCATTAGGGTAGACTACAGTAGGGACGTTCCATGGAACGTCTCTACAAGGTTTTGGTTGTGACGATAGGAAATTTAAGTTTTTTTCTTACTTAATATAGTCATTTAACTTTAGATTGAGACAAAGCTTTCTTGCTCTGAGGAAGTTTCAGACGAAAAAACGTCTCATTTTTAAGTTAAACAACTATAAATAGCCTTCTTCCCTCTTCCTTCTTCCTTCTTCCTTCTACGATATTATAAATTTTCTGCTCTTTGCAACAAGGTTTGACTCATAGCTAAATCTTCTATGAGTTTTAATTTACGTTTTTCCTGTTCTGCTAATAGCAATTTCTGCTCTTTTTTCTGATTCTGAATATCGATGTTATGACCAATAGCCACTGGAATACTACCAATTAAAAAATTTATTGGTAAGTTCTCAAAATTTCCATCTCTAATTATACCAGTAAAACTACTAATCATTATAAAGCTAAACCAACCAAGAGAAATAATATGTTTTCTTGGACGAAATTTTGATGTAGAATTGTCAGACATATCTTCCCACTCCAAACATTGAATAAAACTATCTAGGTGCTTTTAGTTAGATCCTTCATGGCATCAGGAAATTCCGGAAAATAGTAGCGATCACTCCAGTCTTTTCAGTTAACAGTTAACAGTTATCAGTTATCAGTACCAACCTGAAGCTAGAGGCTTAAAATACTGTTGTTTGCTAAAGCTGAAAAACATCGACTATCCAAGACTTATATCTACAAAATGTCTATGTTTTTACGCCATTAATCTGTGTTATTATTACATATGTCTGCTAAGACCAGAGGATTTTAGCAACTATTGTGGAGTGTTTAGCACTCGATTTTCACGAAGATAAGAAAACCAGGAAATCCTAAACTTAATGTGTTTGAGCGGTGAAGCAGGACTTACGCACCCATACGAAATATACACCATAAGTAGTTGTTCCGTAAGTCCTGTCATACATCTATTTAGCAACGCCGTTCATCTAATTATCTATGTTCCTGTACTTTTGAACTAAAAGAAAATCAAATATTCCTAAATTAATAAATTAAATATTTCTTATGTGTTCTTCAAAGCATTAGAGGGCTAAATCCATGTTTAATGGATAACTTACCAATTAGTTCCATTTTTTCGACAGTAATTAAATTACGTCCCCAAGAAAAATTAGTATATAACTTTTCAAACTCCAATAGCATTGACTCTGCAAAACAAGCAAATAATTGACGACCAGGCACGTCCATGTTGACAATATTCATAATTTTCCACTCGATATCAAGAGAGTGTTCTACTATTCCACCATTTAGAACATAGATTCCATCTTGTTGAACTTTACTTGCCATGTTTTTTGGATAACCACCGTCAATTAATAAACAAGGTTTCTTCAAAACATTTGGATCGATGTTTACACCCTTGGGCATACTAGCTACCCATACGATAATATCTGCCAGAGGTAAAGCTGCGTTTAATTCTAGAATTTTACCTCGCCCTAATTCCGCTTGTAGATTTTTTAGTCGTTCTTGCTCGCGAGCTATCAATAATAATTCTGCCACTCCTGTTTGAGTATTCAACCAGCGACAGACTCCACTACCAATATCACCAGTGGCCCCGCATACTGCTACAGTAGCTTTTGATAAATCAATTCCTAACTTTTGGGCAGCTTGTTCTACTTGCTGACAGAGAATATAAGCTGTATGAGTATTACCAGTAGTAAAACGTTTAAATTCTAATGTAATATTGCGGATTTGCTGAAATTTTTGCAAATTAAAATTCTCAAAAATAATTGATGAGAAGCCTCCCAAAGCAGTTATATCAATACCATGCTTCTGAGCATGAGCCATAGCATTCGTTATTTTACGAGTTGCTGCTTTGATTCGGCGAGCTGCTAGCATTTCCGGTAGAAAACAAGACTCTACATACTTGCCTTCTATTTTTTGACCTGTGATACTTGTTACTTTAATTGTATCGACTATTTGAGGCGGAGCACTACACCAGAAATCAAGACCTTGATCTGCATACTCTGGATACCCTAAATCCCTTGCTACTGATTGGGCGTGTTCTAAGCTAGTTAGATGACCAATTAGACCAAACATTAAATTGTAAATATTATTAGTAAGTTAGTTGTTGTTGATGGTATGTGGAAATCAGGCAGGAATTAGTATATGGCAGTTGGCAACTACTATTTTCACTATGAAAAAGTTTTTTGTTAAACGCTATGCTATTATTCATTCCTCATCCTAATTTCCATTTTGATTGAAATCAACTATGCGGCAACCAGACCATAAGCTGACATCCGCATGATTTCTCCTGCTGTAAAGCCAATATTGTCCAAAGCTTCGCCATAAGCAATCATAAAATCTTCAATTAAAGCATCTTTTTCCATTCCCAGAGTCTTCGCATCTTTTTCCACCTGGTTCAGCATTTTCCATACTAGGGGTAAGTTTTGGCGATTTGCTTTCTGTAGTTCTGCTTTGGAGTCTTGAAAATGCTCTTCTAGCCATACTTCACCAAAGTTGAGGTGGGTATATTCCTCTTTGACTACACCTTCAGTAATTCTCCGAGCAAAGGAGTCGGCAACTGGTATGTAGATATTGTAGGCTGCGATCGCAAAGCATTCAATAATTAGAGATTGAATTAGTAAACAAGTAACTACATTACCTGTTTGTGCTGCTGTTTGGAAGTTTTTATGTAGTGGCTCAAAAAAACTTTTGGCGAATTTCATATCTGGTGTCACCTTCAGATTTCGGCCACAAGCTTCAAAGCCTTTTTTGTGACGATTTTCCATTTTGGAAAGGCCCTTGAGCTGCTCTTCGTGGTCTGGTAGCATTTCGACCAGAGTTATATAGTTTTCGTATGCCTCTTGCTCTCCTTCAATCACAATTGCATTGATTCGGCTATAGGCATCTTTGTAAGTTTCACTTTCAAATATTGTTTTGTCAGTTTCACTTTGAGAATCTATTGTTTTGTTAGTTTCACTTTCAAATATTGTTTTGTCAGTTTCACTTTGAGAATCTATGGTAGAAATTGCTTCAAGCTTTGGCATCAGTTAGTTATCTCCTCATCAAAAAATAGCTTTATCAGGGCAAAGAAAAATATTTGGTTTATCTTAACTTAGCTTATAGTTTACTGTACCTACTTTCTAGATTGACATTCTCCCGACGCTGCTCTACGAGACAGCGCGGGGTTCCCTAGCATTACTGTTAGGGGCTTTCTGTTTCCTCTTGACAGAGGAGCTGCGCTTTTCATGTCGCGAAGCGAAACATAGCACCTGCCTTACGGGATTTGCTCCCTTCAGGTCTTACAGTCGCTCCACAGACTGACACTGCGAGTCCCGCAGCCAAAATATTTAATGCCTAGTCATAATTAGATTATACATTAATCCACTGACCATTTTAACAGAAACACTAAGAAGTCCAGCAAACTCTAGTTAGAGAATGTTGTAAGAGATAGAGACCGATATTATCATCAAAATACAGGCTTAATAAATAGAGTATTTAGGGGCGCAAAACCAGACGAAGTTTGTGGCCCCTATCCTGATCGTTCACCACTAGCCTGGTCACGCCAATGGCCAATAATTCTTTACTATTATCTTGGTCAGGACAGTTGAGTTAATTATTATTCACAAACTTTGGTGCATATATTAGAGGTTTACCTCTCTCATCTGTTATGGTTCTTTGATTTTGTTCTCTCAACTGTTGAGATTGCTCTGGAGGTATAGGTATAGTTTGATACTCTACAGCTTCTGGAGTAGGAGTCTGATATTCTACAGGTGGAGGTGTACTCAGCCAGGTTCGCCAAATACTAATTTGACTCTGAGCTGAATTATAAGCAACACTACTTACTGGAATTTTGCTAGCAATCTCAATAGCTAGTGGCACATTTCGATTCACTTCGTCCATAGCGATCGATAAAATTTGTTGACCCCATTGATTAATCAACTGGGAAGCTTCTGATTGCCTAGAACTGTAAGTTGGTACCTTCTGTGCTAAACTAATTGCTTGGGCATAACCATCTGCTGTACCTAATGCTGCTGCTTGACGAGCATTCTCTAAACTTTCTTCTGCCTCTTTTTGAGATTGCCACTGCCGTATTTTGGAGCTAGCTTGGGAATATAGAACTCTTCCTTGTCGAATCTGTTGCGCTGTAACAATTGCCTGTTCTAAGTTACCTGAAGATGCTAGGCGTTCTGCATTATCAAGAATTGGTCTATCTTGATAACGTTGAACTGTTTGTGTCCACCTTTGGATTTTCTGTTGAGCTTCCTCATACAGAGTTCTGCCCCTACCGATTTGACTTGCTTCATCAATTGCAGCTTGTATAGAACTAATATCACCAAAACTTGCTAATTTTTCTGCTTTTTCCAAATAAGGCCGATCTTCCTGCTGCTGCAGTTGTCTACTCCAAGCTCCTATCAAAGTAGTTGCATCTTGTCCACGAGGGTTATAAGGAGGAACAGTCTGCAATTTAGCGATCGCTGCTTTCAAATCGCTAATTCCTCCTGGTTGGGCTAGTTTTTTTCCTTCTTCTATAATCTTGACATCTGCAATTTCTTGTTGCCAAATGCTAATTAACTGTTGAGCTTTGCTGTAAAGAGGTCGTTCAGTTTTGAGTTTTTGAGCCTGAGCAATACCATCTTCGAGTCCTGCTATTGTACCGAGGTTAGCTGGGGAATGAGCACGAGCTAATAATTCTATATCTTTTACTTTTTGCTCTAGGACATCATTTTCAGGAACTTTATTGACTATCTTAAGTGCTTCTTGCCAATTTCCTTCATTTAGTTCTACCAAGGCCATATCTGCTATTTGTTCGCCCAAATTTAGTATTAACTTTTGAGCAGTCTGGTAGAGATAGCTATTTTTTCCAATTGATTGAGCTTTTTTGACAGCATTCGTAAGATTATCTAGTCCACCTTGTGTACCTATGTCTCGTGCTTGGTTTAATTTGCCACCTTCTTTGCGAGTTCTTTTAATGTCGTTAATTAGTTCCTGGTATTTTTTCGTTTCCCAATGTACATTTGGTACTGAGAGTAAACGAGAAGCTTCCATGGAAGCTTGATTCCATTCTTCCTGACGGAGATGTTCTTGAGCTTTCTTATAAGTTGTTTCAGCTCCAGTCCAAGTTTTTTGCCAATTTTGAATCTGTTCTTTTACAAGTGTGTAAGCTGAAACTTTCTGAGGTACTTTTTGGGCAATTTTAATAGCTTCTTCTAATTTTCCATCTTGAAAAGCTAGCTCTCCCAGGGACAGTATTTTTTCAGACCATTGTTCAATGTAACCATCAATATGTGGACGCATTGGATGGTCATTTGATAAAACATCTACTAAATTAATTGCTTGAAGTAAACTATCTACAGTGGGAGAAGTAGCTAATATCTGAGCACAATAAAGACGTTTGCTGGCTGATGCGGTTGGCCAATAACTTTCTTCACAATCTGCCTGAGAAGGTAATTTGAATAAAGCTGATATGGCTGTTATACCTGCCCCAGTTGGAACTATTACTAATAGTGCTATCCAAAATAGCCATTTTACTGGCCAAACATTGTTTGCAGATTTTGGGCTTTTTGCAGATTTTGGGCTTTTTCGCCTAGTTTTTTCTATTTGAGAAACTGAATGTTTTTGCAGAGTGGAAGGTTTAGCCAGATGTTTGTATGTTTGTATCTGACTGCTATTGGATCTAAGTTGCTGCAGTCTTTCTTCGCGGTTTTTCCTACGTTCAGGTAATTGCAATTTGGTTTGGTGTTTTTGCTTCATCTGGCGTAGTGTCCGCCAACGATCCATTGTTTTGTATTTTTCATTCATATATAGTTCGTAAAAATATAGTCAAATATGACATATCCTTATTTTGCAGGTGTTACTCTGACTGGGTGAACTACAACACCCTCGCTTCCCATAGTCAAAAACATTTGGGACTGCTTTTCTCATAATGTTCAAAGAACCGTTCACATCAGCATTAATTAATTCTTTGCTTGCGGTACGATACAAACCTCTTTTTATTCTTTTTCCAGAAAAGGTGACTTGATTTTTCTCACTTTTGTTGTAAACAGGTATCAAATCATTATCTATAAAGCTTGCTCTTGAGGTATAAGACTCTTCTGTAATAATTACATCTATCCCTACCATCTTGGCTTTATAAGATAACATTTCGATTAATTTGTTATAGGGAACAGATACAAAATTATCTCTCTCAACTAATCTCATAAATCAAGGGGTTAAAATTATATTAGGGTGGGAGCATTTAGGAATTTTGATGATTATTTAGTCTGGAACTCAAGTACCAATTTCATTATACTATTAAACTTTGGGCCTTTGAGTTATTAAATTTTGTCAAATATAAAGGCGCTCTTTTGCACAAATCAACGAAGATATTTGACATGATTTGACTATATATGACTATATTTACGTATAACTTTTATTATACTACTTATCCGGAACGGCAAGCAACAGATATATTTCATAACGACTTTCCGGTTGGTTTAACCTATAGGCAAGCCTTTATCTACAAAAGTTAAATCTAGGCTTCAATTATTTGCGGTTTCTATATATACACTATTTTGGGGTAAAGATGCAACCTTGATATATACAATAATTAGGGCTTGCTGAAAAAGTCTTTTTGCTAAGGCAGGGAGTAGGGACCCACCCCTCGCCCCTCCCCCTCCCAGGAGGGGAGTAGGGAGTAGCTAATACTCAAGAGTTGGAGGGAGTTGTAGAGGAGGTAGTCGGAAAAATCATCCCTTGCCAACTCTGCCCAACTATACGCCAAAATACTAACTTTGTGAGCTTTCTTAGGGGAAAATCAGGTACTTTTTCACGATCTAAAAAGGCACTTACCAATATCAGTAAATACTTTGATATTTAATCAGCAAACCCTAATTATATTTTAGTTCTGAACAGAAAATCAAATATTCGAGAGGACGGCAAATATCAGTATTTTTGACAAATTTTCCCGTCGAAAATATGAATACTTAGTTTGATGGCTAATCTGGTAAAACCATATTTAATAATTCAGATTAAACCTATTTAATATTTATAGGTTTTTTTTAATTGATTGGTTTTCATCCCTCCGCTCCCCTTCAGGAGAGCGCGAGTCTTCAACCAACGATGAGATAAATTTATGAAGATGATTTGCGTAGTTGTCCAACTGGAATTTCTGTAAATGGTTGTTGTAAGTCCTCAATTAGTTCTGTAAGGTCTTTTTTACTAGCTTGATATACTTCTCCACAAAATTCGCAGACTGCCTGGGCACCATTGTCTTTTTCCATCATATCTTTTAGTTCATCAACACCAAACATTTTTAATGCTCCTAACACTTTTTCAAAAGAGCAACCACAGTGAAAACGAACTATTTGACTTTCGGGAAATATATTTAAGTCCATGTCTCCCAAAAGTTGTTGCAAAATTTCTGGTAATGTGTTGCCAGCTCTAAGCAATGGAGTAAACCCTGATAGGGAGGCTATACGAGATTCTAAGGTTTGGACTAATTCTTCATCTATAGCTGCTTTGGGCATAACTTGTAACAAAAGTCCTCCTGCTGCTTGTATACCCTCTTTATCTACAAATACTCCTAGCACTAAAGCGGATGGTGTTTGTTCTGATGTAATTAGGTAATTAGCAATATCATCTCCAATTTCTCCTGAGACTAACTCTACTGTACTGGAGTATGGGTAGCCATAACCTACATCTTTTACTATATATAAGAAGCCTTGATTGCCTACAGCTTTTCCTACGTCCAATTTGCCGATTTTATTTGGTGACAGCTCAATTGTAGGATTGTCTACATAGCCTCTTACTGTTCCATCTAGTCCTGCATCAACAAGTACTCCTCCTAAAGGACCATTGCCTTGGATGTGAATATTGACTCTTGATTCCGGGGTTTTCATGCTAGAAGCTAATAATAGTCCAGCAGCCATTGTGCGGCCAAGAGCAGCAGAGGCCACCCAAGAAAGTTTATGTCGTTGTCTTGCTTCTTCAGTTAAGCGGGTGGTAATTACACCAACAGCACGAATGCCACCTTCTGCTGCTGTAGCTCTAATTAGTTGATCTGCCATTGAAGTCCTTACATTTCTTAATAATTATGATTTTCTTTATCATAACTCTGTTGAAATATTCCTGTTAAGTTTGTCAACTATTTATACAGATGTCAGTAATAGCTATACATAATTTATTCTCTAGTTTTTGTGTTAGCTTTATGTTTATTGTGTTAGTCTAAGTTTTTAGATATAATGATATATCATAGATAGTATTATTTATTTATAAAATTTACGATGAATATTATTTTTAGAAAAAATTTATTCTTATAATACATAATCATAAATTATAAAAATTAATCAATTTGTACCCAAAATTTGCTTCACTTATTCCTAATTATTGGGAAAGAATGTTAGCCTAGATACCTATGATTTTCTAATTTTGTTTGAGAAAAAAATACGTAAGCATTCAGCTATTAGTAGTCAGCTCTTCCTATGTCATGCTGCACCAATAGCTTTTTAATGAATGAAGCAAGCATTTTCTTAACTTCTACTATATTTTTAAACAAAAAATTGAAGCACAAGAACAACAAGCTTAAATTGTCTGCTAAAGGTAATAAAGCTGATAGCTGACTCCTGAATGCTTATAAAGATACTAAATATAAATTCAAAAATTATATTACTATATTTTTATGTTAGGTACTTTCCAAAAAAGCCATTTGCGGATTGAGATTGAAGCTACCGAAGCTACGATCAGAGAAAGTTTGCTACGTTCATCTAAGTTACAAATATGGTTGTGGCCTCAACGCTTTTCTCCTGGACTACCAGAACAATTATCTGAGGGTTTAGAGTTTAAAAGTATGATTGGTCTAATAGAAATTAAACATTATGTTGATGTAGTAGGGCCGAATTGTTTGAGGTTGCTACTTAGTCAAGGTATTGATGGATTTCATGAGTGGTATTGGGGAGATGGTTGGATACAATCTCGTTTAGAAGGAATATCTATGTTGCCTCTAAATTTAGGTCAGACTTTTAGTTTACTTCGCTTGCGAGAGTTTTTAGCTACATCAGAAAAAGCTGTTCAATAATGGATAATTGATAATGGATAATTGATAATTACCTCTCCCTAAAAGGAAGAGGATTTAATAAAAGGAAAATATTTTCTTGTTTCTCCTTTAAAGGAGAGGATTTTTACCTTAATTATTCGGTAAGTTTTAAGGTAAGCATTCAGCTATTAGCTGTCAGCTCTCAGCAACAATACTCTCTCAGTATAGGACAGTGTTTAGATTAAAAAAAGACTTTAAGGGCAAGGGAGGAAACTTTTGTAGTAAAACAATTAATAAAGCTTTTATCCTAAACTAAAAGCAATAGCTGATGGCTGACGGCTGAATGCTTACGTTTTAAGTTATTAATTATTAAGATGTGGCAATTATTTCTATTTACAGTAAATTGTGAGTATATAAAGTTAAATATCTTAAAAAGAAATTAATAATAATACTTTTTTGGTGCAAGTATCTTGCCCGGTACTGGTATACTTCACTTAATATAAAATATGATATATTTTTGATTTTGCTGTAACTTATTCAGAATTGCTGCACTAAGTAAGATGAAATATAAAAAAGAATCCTAGGAATAATTTCTCTGTTTAAAAGACTTTACCTAGAAATTTCGATTTGACTAAAAATAGGGTTTTACTCGGGTGCATCTCAATGGGTGAATAAAGCCAAAAATTTATCGCTTTTAGGGAACAGGGAACACCGGATCTGGGAACAGGGAATATATAGGAAAAAAGTATTTTTGCTTGCTATGAGATGCACCCTTTTACTCTAACTAAATGATATATAGGCTATTCCTACTGACTCCTGGAAACAACCTAAGTATTTGTAGGAAAAATTTTAGTATTTCATATAAGTTATAAGCTATTTTTATCCGACCGCTATTAATGCTAAAAAAATTCCTAAGCGATCGCTTAAAATCATCAAACTTATAATTTTATTTCCTTAGCAGCTATAACAATTAAATTGTCTTTTTCCTGAAATATATAGCGATCGGGATTAATTTTAAACTTACCTTGAGGCTGGGAAACTGCTATTAAAATAGCATTATGAGTTTGCTTAATATGTATAAACAAGTCTAAAAAAGTTTTCCCTACCCATTCAGTAGTAATAGTTATCCGATAAAACTGATTTCCCCTTTCATAAGTTAGTAATTCTGAAAATACACCCATTAATCCTCTATTCAAAGCAGCTTGAGCTAATAAAAAACCACTTTGTTCCTGGCTAACTATATAATCATTGACATGACCCATATCTAAATGAGAACCATATTCACGATTAAGTAATTCAGCACAGGTATAAACACTTGGATTTAATTTTTCGGCTGTTAAGGCAGCTAAAATTGTCCGAGCATCTGCATCTTGATCACTACGACCATGAGTTTTATCACATAAAATAATACAAGTTTCAGCTCGACTTATACCTGCTTTTTCTAAAGCAGTAACTTTGGTAAAATCATCTTTGAGAAATTGTATCCGAGATTTTAAATCTGGGGCAATAAAATTAGGCTCATCATCAAATTCAGCTATTACAATAATTGGCATTCCTTCGCTTTTACCAGCAGCTTTAAATTCTCTAACTATAATCTCAGCTTTGCGGTTCCAACCACAAATAATTGTATGATTACTAAAGCTTTCCCAGTCCACTATATCATCCTCTCTACGGATTCTATCTACCATAAATGCTGATACTGTTCCAGTAAACATAGCAAAAATAGTAACATTCATAAACATGACAAATACCCCAACTATTTTTCCTCCTAATGAGGATGGTGAAGCTGGAATTGGTTCGCCAGCAAATAGAGAATAAACACTAAACCAAAATCCTGCTTCTAAGGAAGTGAAGTTTGGGTTATTACTACCTTCAAATACTAAGATAGCAACACTACTAAACATAATAGTTAGTAGCAGTAGTCCAACAACTATTAGGTATTCTTTTATTCCTCTTTGTAAGATATAGGGAAATGTGCTGGCATAACGGTAGAAAAAAACAGGTAATCTGAGTATTCTTAGTAGACGTAATAGTTGTAAAGCTCTAATTGTTCTGAATACTTTTAGTAATGGTAACATCGCTAGTATATCTAACCAGTATTCTTGAAAATAAACTTTTTTATTAGGAGCAACTATAAACCGGAAACTTAATTCTATGTAAGCATTCAGCTATCAGCATTCAGCATTCAGCTTTTGAAATAATCAAGAAATTACTAAGGTTAGCTGAAGACATTTTTTTATAAGTTTTAATTCTCCTTGGAGACTAATTCCTCTTTTGAGCTGATAATGAACTAATAACTCATAGCTGATAGCTGACGGCTGAATGCTTACAATTCTATAACAAATAATATAGTGAATATTTTACTAAGAATATTAAATAATAATAAATAGGGTTATTTTTCAGGTATAGATAATTCTGCTATGGTTAATAGAACTGATAAAATTATGATTATACTAATAGTAATATTGACGTAAGTATTTCCTGCGGAATGCTGCGCAAAAAGCTATTAGCTGTCAGCTCTCAGCAATAAAACTCTGTTCTTAAAACTATACTTTATAAACACCTTTCTTAAGACAAAACTTGACCAAACAGAGAAGTTAGAAGTTATGTATTTGCTATTAAATCAATTTTTGCTTTCTTCCTTCTTCCTTCTTCCTTAGCTGATAACTTATAGCTGATAGCTGATAGCTGAATACTTACATTATTGGAGTAAAAAATTAGAAAGCTTTTTTTGTTATATATTAGTCTCCTAGTTTTTGCTTAAAATTTGGATAGGTACTATGGTCGTTAATATTGACTATGCGACTTTCATCTCCTGTTGCTGTTACATTTTCATAGATTCCTTGGTCTCTTTTTACTAATTTACTAAATCCTTGACTTTTTAAATCGCTGATTCCAGTTTCTACTATTACTCTAGGGGCACTAATCATACGTTTAACAGGAGTGTCTTCTGGGGTGTCTCCCATATCGTATTTAGCTAGTTTGCATAATTGGCCCCAAGTTGTAATATCTTCATTTATACTGTGCCAAACTTCTAGTTTTTGCTGATTAGTTGGACAAAAATAATCGTATACAGGCATAGTAATCTTTCTGGCAGTAAAAGGCTTAGATTTTAATTATAGATGATGCTAAAGGGTTTCCATGGATTATGAACAGAAAATTAAAATTTTGAGAGATTGTCAGAATAGTGAGGATGAATCAAGAGAGTTTTTGAGAGGCTCTATACTTTTTTTATGAGATTAATCTGGTAAATTAATTAAGCTTAATTATTATTTTCAATAGTCTTTATCGAGAGTTATCATACTAATTATTTTTTTTTGTAATCCAGCTATGATTAGTTTAAATATACATTTGATGTTAATATAAAATCTCAATATACACAAACCAAATAATTTTAAGGAGAATTAATTAATGAGTGATTTTAAAGTAACACCACAAAGCGATCTAACTACCAGTGAAATGTTAGAGAGATACAATTTAGATGATGAAATAACTCTAAAACGTTGGACACAATTACATGGTATTGACAATAGTCGTGGTTACTACAATCCAGATGAAGTAGATTTAATAGATCATGTACATCATCATATTTATAATCTTGGCATGAGTATTATCGATTATCAAAGTTTTATAGATCGTCGTCAAATTTCACCACAACAATTTACTCAGGAAAATGATAAAAATATGATGGAAAATAATATTGATACAAATGTAAGTAATTCGCAACAAAAAGACCAAAGTACAGAAAATTTTGTTTGTAATGATTATGATGCAATAAATAATAATTCAGAGGAAATTAATAATGAAGAATATGCAGCCATAGAGATGTTAAAAAAGCAGTATTCTGAAGCAATTGATTTAATGGGTGAACAAATAGCTGACCATTTTATAGATGAATTAGATCTATCTGTAATGCGACATCTTGTTAAAAAGGTAAAAGAACGTCAAAGACTTAATGGTAAAGTTTCATCAAATCGTTTTCTGAAGACAATTAAAGCTGTTTTACAGCCTCAAAATGGTAATTTTCTTGTTCCTCAAGATAAAAACAATGAATCTAGTATGGAACTAGAACAAAATCATCGACTTGGTTAATTTATTTTTTTAGCAATAGTTTGCTGTTATTGGGGTGGGTTTGACCGAAAAATTGGGTTTAAAGCCTCGCCCTTCTAGGGCGACTTTTTATTTGCAAGTAAATTGAATATATGCTACAGTATTAAAAGTTGCCGGGGGGCACTCGGAAACTCGTGCGCGGACGTGGAGGCAAGCATAAGACTACTGTCAAAGTAGCAGCAGCCTAAGAAGCGTCAACCCGCCGAAGAGCTACGGCTCAGTAGGAATCCCCGCGCCTTTAGGCCGGGGAGGATGTCAAATCAGAGTTTTTTTGAGCTTAGATTTAATCTTTTGTTCAAAATAAAAGGGAGCAAGATGCTCCCACTGTCACTCCTCTTAACGAAGTCAGAAGTCAGAAGTTAACCCACCCCTGACCCCTCCGGTGGAGGGGAAGTAGGGGATTTTGAGCAATTCTCCAACAAATATCGCGCCTTAAAAGGCGGGGTTTTAGACCGATGTTATTTTGATAAATAGTAGAGTAGGAATAGATTGTTATTAAGTAGAACATGGTAAATTTTGGCTGTTATGTATCAAATTGTAAATTAGCTCAAAAGTTTATATTCATTGCCTTTAGTGGTTTTTTTGATGAAAAATGAACGTCTTTTTTTTAGCTTGCTCTACTTATAATAAATAATAAATATAGCCATTTTATTCAAGATAACAATCTCCTTCAATTTGTGGAATATTTTAGACTTTGAGGGAATACCAAGCATTTTATTCTTCTGGCTAATCTAGTTATTTCTTATTTCTTGAATTCGGAGAGTTACAGAGGAGAGATACCTATTCTTTTCTCACTTTTTCCGGCACTTCTACTGGAGATAAACCAGCGATCGCTCTTAAATTTTGACACCTAACTAACTCGGTAAAGTTTAAATTATTACGCCCTTCAATTTTGGCTAAATTTTCCATTCCTTGTAATAAGTAATTTGCTGCTTCAGCTTCTTGATAACCTCGTCTTGTTGCCACTCTAATTGCCATTTCATCTGCTGCTAATTCTGTTTGTGTACTATGATTATTTTGCCAAATTTTGATTAAACCAATTGTACTTAAACCACCCGCAACTAATATTCCCACTACATCTGCTTCGCTTAATTGGGAAATTACTCCTATTAAACCAACTGCAAAAATACCTTGATTTAGATTAGGCTTAAACCATTGAATTTCACATAACCAATTGACAGTTCGTAACATGATTAAATCTCGTTGTTCTTTGGGTAAATTCATCCATAAGTCAAAATTTAGATAGATTACCCGGTCGTTTTTCCAAGGTAAAGGAAAGGTTGTTTTAATAATTGTAGGTTGCTCTGGTTTTCCAACTATTTTTGTCATCATCCGTCCAGAAGCAGGCATGATATCTAATAAGCGGCTAGTTTCGGAAAGTTCTGGATTCATAATTTTTAAATTTAAGGAAGAAGGAAGAGGGAAGAAGGAAGAAGGAAGAAAGAAGAAGGAAGAAGGAAGAAGGAAGAAGGAAGAAGGAAGAAGGAAAAATATTACATTGTCTGAGTTTTAGAGGATATCTGAAAAGTTTTTTGATACTGAATTTTGCCCCCCTAGCCCCCCAACTTTGGCTATCCTTTACCCACATTTTTCTTAACATA
>NZ_JAAHHG010000008.1 GCF_010692555.1 Okeania sp. SIO3B5
TCTCTTTTGCTTGGCCTCATGGTAAGCGGCCAGAGGAAATGTTAACAGGATTATTACAGCCAGAACCTATAGTTTCAGGAGTTGATTGCTAGTATCAATGCCATCTCTCGACCGCTTTTTATCCCCTTAAAAGGTTATGCTTTATAAAGATTTTTCTTAACATAAAAATTGACAAAATAGACAAGTTATGTTCAAGTCTTTAAAAGGTTTTTGTCAGAGAAAAAGTGTATTAACAAAGTACATTTTTTTTGATAACTTAAACAGCTTTCACTAACTTTTTTAGTGTAAGAAGAAAATTATAGTGGTCAATAGGAGTTAATAATTCAGTAAGTATTTATGCTTAATGTTTTCCTGAGAATTTAACTTTTGAGCAGTAATTTATACAGTATAAATATTTACCAATAATAGAAACTGTATACTACTTTTAATCTTACAAATTGACGTGCGGTGTGAGTTAATGCGCTAACTTTTAAGCAAAAAATGACAGCTTTTTTTCCTTAACTGAAGTCCCTTTGAACCTTAATTATTCGGTAAAGTCTTTTAACCGCCCTAATTAGAGCTTGCTGATTAAATATTAAAGCATTGACTGATATTGGTTTCAGCCTTTTTTTGTCGAAAAAAGTGCAAACTTTTCGGTCTAAAAAGTTCATGAATGCTAGTATTTTGGGACGATTATGGCAGAACAATCTTGGGACGATTCTTCTGACTACTTCTTCTATAATTCCCATTTCTCCTGAATTCTGGATTCTGGATTCTGGCTCCTACCCTTACCAAAAAACTTTCCATACGCAAACCCTAATTAGAGCTTGCGGATTAAATATCAAAGTATTTACAGATAAAGGTTGTAGCATTTTTTTTGTCTCAAAAAGTATCAGCTTTTTGGCGGCAAGAGCTGCATAAAGCTAGTATTTTCAGACGATTATGGCAGAAAAATCACTCTTACAATTTTTCTGATTACCTCCTCTATAATTTCCATTTCTCCTGAATTCTGAATTCTGTTTGCGGAGCATAACAAACGGAAATTATGACTCCTACCCTTACCAAAAAACTTTCCATACGCAAACCCTAATTAGGGTTTGCTGATTAAATATTAAATAATTGCCAGATAAAGGTTTTAGCCTTTTTAGGTATTGAAAAAGTATATGGTTTTCAGCTCTTAATGGTCAAAAAGTTAGCATTTTTAGCGCATAGTTGGGCAAAAAAATTCTCCCCTACTCCCCTACTCCCCTTTTCCCCTCCTGGGAGGGGTTAGGGGTGGGTACCCTACTCCTTAAAAAGACTTTTTCAGCAAACCCTAATTATTCGTGACATTCTTTTTCCACACTTGGTATTAGTAATAGAAGTTATTCAATATAACTCCACAAAAAATAATTCCACAAATAAAGAACTTAGAAATTTATACCTAGAAGGAACTTATTCAATCCTATTTGTTATTTATATCTATTATTATTTTCCTTTTTTTATTCTCCCTTATCCCTTCTTCCTGATCCCTTATCCCTTATCCCTTATCCCTTCTTCCTGATCCCTTCTTCCTTCTTATACCAAATCCAGGTATAAAAGCAGGTTTTTCCTATCGGCCAATCCCTTATTTAGCAACAGTTGTAACTTTAGAAAACACCCTCTCACTAAGGCGGATTTGATATTACTTCTTCCTTTCTTAATCAAAGTATATATTCTAGAATAACTATGGTAACTTATTAGATAATAATGTCTCAAATTTTTATCTAAGTTAGGTGGTGTCACCCCCCAAGGATGATTTTTATTGAAGCTGCATTTCTATAATCTTGTCAATAATGCAATGCATATCTCGATCAAGGGAATTGTTTCTGATTTTGTCATAACTACTCTGGAAGAGATATCAAAGTTTGCTACTACAATTATCATCAAACAAACTCGAAAATTAAATAACCAACATGAAGCCAAATAATCTATATGATTCCTGCTATTTATTTCTATCAACTATAATAATATGCACATTATGTATATTAAATTTCGGTTGTAATAACCAAGTAAAAATTTCAGAAGAACCAGAATCAACTTCCTCTGAAAAACAGTTATCTTCTCCAGTTAATCAAGTATCAGACGAAATTTTTCAAACAGAAATCAAAGCTACTAAACCTTGGAAAATAGCCTACATCCTCAAAACAATTCCAGAGGAACCTTATTGGAAAGATGTCAAAGAAGGTGCTGAAAAGGCTGCACAAAATTTCAATATAGATATAACTATAATTAATTCCGAAAAACCTCAAACATCAGAATTTGTTGAAGATCAAATTATTCTAGTAGCAAATTTAATTAAAACAGAAGAAATAGATGGAATTATCATCGGTTCATCTGATTCAATTCGATTAGTTCCTGCGGTCGAAAAAGCTATTAATTCTGGTATACCAGTTATTGCTATGGATACTCCACTTAATAGCGATCAAATACTAACTTTTGTTGGATTTGATAATTTTTCTGGGGGAAAATCAATGGGTGAGTGGGTGGTTAAAAATTTAGGGGGAAAAGGTACAGTAGCTATTTTAGATGGTGCGCCTAATCACGATAATGCTATTCAGCGCCGCCGGGGTTTTATGGCTGGTTTAAAAACAGGGGATATGAAAGTAATTGCTATTGAATCTGCTAATTGGGAGCAATCAAAAGCACAAGAAATTGCCACAAACTTTTTCAAAAAGTTTGAAAATATTGATGCAATTATAGCAGCAAATGATAGTATGGCTTTAGGCGCTAGTCAAGCAGTAGAAAATACTCAATATCCACCAATAATTATTACAGGATTTGATGGTCTAGAAAATGGTTTACAAGCAATTAAACAAGGTAAAATTACAGCTACAATTAATCAAGTACCAAAACAACAAGCACGATTGGCAATTCAATTAATGATTCGCCATTTAGAAAATGGAGAAACTTTCCCCAATGTTATCCTTCTACCAAATACTGAAGTCATAACTTCAGAAAATTTTGATTGAAGAAGGAAGAAGGAAGAAGGAAGAAGGAAGAAGGCAGAAGGCAGAAGGTCTAATACCATTTCTCAAAAACTTTTCTACATTTTGTTGAGCAGGGGAGTAGGGGAGTGGGGGAGTGGGGGAGAAACAAACATAAGAATAATTAACATTAACGCAAGCTAAAATTAGCATGCAAAGTGATTTTGATTGTGCTGATTAGTTGATAACTGAAGTACTGCCCAAGTATAGCAATACTTTTGGGAATTGGTATAATTGTATGGGGATTAAAACTCCAAACAATTTTAAGTACCCCCCTTGACGGTGGGGTATTAAACCCAAAAGAAAAAAATAATAGTCAATAAATTTAATTACCAAAGCCATGAATATAAATAATATTTATACAAATTTTTTTTATCCTAATTCAAAAACTCAGGAATTAGAAAAACAACCAATATCCTTGAGAAAACAAGTAACATTTAGAGTTATTATACTTAGCTTAATTGCTATTCTCGGTATTACAGCTACAACTTTGTTAAGTTTGTTAGTGACTATACAACAAGCTCATCAAAAAATTAACCATGCAAAAGTAGAAGCAGCTACAAGTTTTAACCAATTTTTTTTAGCACTAGAAAGCGATATGATAGCAACAAGTGCTGCTTTATCAACAACTAATAATGTTAATAAAATTAACTTGATAATGAATCAGATGCGAGACAGAAATCGCTCTTTTTTAGATTTAGTAGTTGTAGATATGGACGGGAAAGTTTTAGTACAAAATAGTAGATTTAATCGTCTAAAACAAAAGCAAATAAGTCAACAACCTTGGTTATCGGATCGTGGCCGAGTTGAATCTTTATATATTAGTAACGTCAAATTTGAAAATCAACAACCATATTTAGAAGTAGCAGTTGCTGTTACTAATGATATTGGCATTTCTCAAAGTTCATTAGTGGCGAGAGTTGACTTGACAGAATTATGGGATAAAACAATTGAAATTAAAGTAGGAAACAACGGTTGTGTATATATAGTAAACAATGAAGGCTTAGTCATTGTTCATCAAAATCAAAATTTTATTCAAAAAACAACGAATCTTCAAGCATTATCTGGTGGGAACAGCAGCAAATATCAACCACAAGTAAATATATATCAAGCAATTGATAAAAATTGGGTATTTTCTAATAGTCAAAATTTAGCAAAAGTACCTTGGTTAGTTATTGTTGAAGAACCAATAAAAGAAGCTCTTAAACCATTCCTAGTACCAGTAATATTTTTATTGCTGACTCTGCTATCTATAGTTTTAATTGTCTATAACATAGTTTCTTTTACTCGACATAGAATCGTATTACCATTACGCTTTATACACCAAGCCGTAACTACTATGGCAAACGGAGCATTAAACCATAGAATAAAAGTTAAACATAATGACGAACTAGGAGTTTTAGCCCAATCTTTTAATAAAATGGCCGAACAGTTACAAAATTCTTTTGAAGCATTAGAAATTAGAGTCAAAGAACGTACTGCTGAATTAATGGAAGCCAAAGTAGCTGCCGATACTGCTAATAAAGCAAAAAGTGAATTTTTAGCAAATATGAGCCATGAATTACGGACTCCTTTAAATGGAATATTAGGTATAGCCCAACTTCTGCAAAATTCACCAAATTTTACATCTCAAGAACAACAAGAAGTTGAAATTATTTATCAATCTGGTTCTCATTTACTTACACTCATTAGTGACATTCTCGACATATCTAAAATAGAAGCTGGCAAACTAGAATTTTTACCAGAAGAGTTAGATTTCCCCAAATTTCTGCATGGAATAGTTGAAATATTTAGGATTCGTGCCCAAGAAAAGAAAATTTATTTGAACTATCAAGTTACTAACGAATTACCTTCTAGAGTTATAGCAGATGAAAAAAGATTAAGACAGGTACTAATTAACTTATTAGGAAATGCAATTAAATTTACTGTTAGAGGAGGGGTTAATTTTAAAGTAGTTTCTATGGAAGAAAATGATTCAAAATCAGAAAAACAACAAAAAATTCGTTTTCAAGTAGAAGACACAGGTAAAGGTATTCATCCCAATGATTTAGAAAAAATTTTCCTACCATTTGAACAAGTAGGAAGTAATCGAAATAAAGTTGAAGGAACAGGATTAGGACTAGCAATTAGCAATAAAATAGTAGAGACAATGGGAGGTTCATTAAAAGTAACCAGCAAACCAGGAATTGGTAGTATTTTCTGGGTAGATTTAGACTTGCCTATAGCTACAGAATTACCGCAACAAGTAAACTCAAATTCATCATTAATTACTTCTCAAAAATCTAATAATTCCCAGGCTATAAAACAATCTATTTTACGCATTCTCTTAGCAGAAGATAATCCTGTAAACCAAATTATTGCGAAGAAGATGTTGCATCGTTTAGGGTATACTATAGAAGTAGTAAAAAACGGTTTAGCAGCAGTAGAAGCAGTCAAAAACCAATTCTACGACATCATCTTTATGGATATACAAATGCCTGAAATGGATGGGATAGAAGCGACTCATCATATCCGTCAACAGTTTAAAAATACTGAATCTACTTGCCAACCTTGGATTATTGCTATGACAGCAAATGCAATGAAAGAAGACCGAGAAAACTGTCTCAAAGCAGGTATGAATGACTATCTAAGTAAACCTGTACAACTGCATGAGCTCGTTGCAACTCTAGAAAAATTCTTTGAAGAAGGAGTCAGGAGTCAGGAGTCAGGAGTCAGGAGGGAAAAAAGAGCCATTGCTGAGGGGCGGGATGAATATAAGTAGTAATATCATGTTCGGTTGAATACTTACACTTTGGAGGAAGGAAGGCAGAAGGCAACCCACCCCTCGCCCCTCCCCCTCCCAGGAGGGGAAGGCAGAAGGGAAGAAAGGGTTAAAAGGGATAAAGTTTTTTTATAAGTGATTATCCGAACATGATATAAGTGGAAGCAGGCATCTTGCCTGCCTTGAAGAAGGAGTCAGGAGTCAGGAGTCATATCATGTCCGGTAGCATCGGAGCGTGTATAAAATTAAGGTGACAATGAAAGAAAACCTTCTGCCTCCTGCCTCCTGCCTCCTGCCTTCTGTACACCAAAGTCTAATTATTCAACCGGACATGATATCAGGAGCCAGGAACGGGCAAGATGCCCATTCCACAAAACTCACAAAACTTACAAAACTATTAAAATTCCAAGCGCATTTATGCAACGCCTAATTCAAGAAAATTAGCTAGCTAATTCTTTAACCTTACTCATAATACCTTCAGGATCGATCCCTTGATGAGGGAACTGTTCCCATAAACCACCACAACCTTCTTGGTGAGTAGCTAGATAACCAAACTTAGGAGTCAAACCACGTTCCAGTAACCAAGAACCGAAACGGCTACCCAAACCTGTACGACGGTTGAACGCTTCAACAACCAATACAAAAGGAGCAGTACCAACTTTCTGCAACATATCTTCGTCAATAACATTGAGAGTCGGTTTATTAATCAAACCAACATCTATTCCTTCCTGCTTCAGACGTTCCACTGCATCAAGGGAGCGGTACAACGCATCACCAAAACTGACAATATAACCTGCTGTACCTTCCCGGATGACTTCATCTTTGCCAGGAGTAAACTTATAACCTTCACCAAAGAACTCATTACCATTGCTATCTAACAGAATTGGTACTTTAGAGCGGGTAGAAAATATAAACCGCATTCCAGTTTGAGTAAATACTGCTTCCACACAAGCTTTCATTTGGTTAGCATCAGCAGGGAAATATAAGCGAGTTTCATAACCATCATCAAGGCCGTTATCAGCAAACATATTATTGATGCCAAAGTGACAAGTATTGTCTGCCATGTCATCTATACCAGCGTGGGAGAAGTGACACAAAACGTTCGAGTTGTTCAACCGCGCCATTGTAATTTCAGAAATACACATTTCTAAGAAAGCACTGAATGTGGCAAAAATACCTTGCTTCCCTGCTTCCATACCAAACCCCGCAGCAGCAGAAAAATTGCCGCGTTCCATGATGCCACCACTAATAAACCGCTCTGGAAAAGCATCATGAATTTGTTTGAAACCGCAAGAACCTTCTAAGTCACTGTCAACAAATAAATGATTTTTGCGTTCCTCTTCACTCATACCTTTGAGGACAGATACCACACTTTCACCAAAGACATTACGGTTGGAACCCATTTTGTCACTTACACCCATGAATGTGTAACTTTGCTTTGGTTTTTCAATATCTTTAAGATAATTAACTGCTTCAGTTCTGCCTTTTGCATCTAGATATTCGATCGCTAATTTTAGAGGAATCACATCATGTCCGTGGGTAGAACCTTCTAAACCTTCAATACCCACACTCATTTTCCGCTTATTAATAATAGCGATCGGACCTTCGGTTGTAGCTGCTTGACATATTCGTTGATACAGACTATCTAAATCTTCCCCATCTCCTTCGAGTACTGTTAAGCCATGACCTGTCAAGGTTTTGTTGAGGTCGTAACCTTTTAAATAATCAGAAGGATGACCTGCAATAGTAACATCATTATCATCAATTATCAATTTAACATTGAGATTTTGTGCTACTGCCATTCTTGCTGCTTCAGCATCGTTACCCTCTTGTTGGGAACCATCGGAACCTAAGCAAAAGACTAATTTCTCAGGATTTGCCATTGCCACACCGTTGATATAAGGCCACATATGACCTAATCTACCGGAACTGAATTTTACTCCAGGAGTAAATCCAAGTTCTGGGTGTCCTGGTAAATGAGAATTTGCTGCCCGATAATTTACCAGGCGTTCCACAGGAAGTTCTCCTGCGATAGCTGCCATTAAGTATTGAGTAGCTACACGGTGTCCAGCTTCATCAAAGAAAATAGGTACAAACTTTTCTGCCGCACCTCGGAAAAAGGCATCTAAAATCATAACTTCGGGTACTGTGTCATAAGGGCCACCTGTATGACCTCCTACTCCTCTAGCAGCACCAGTGGCGGTGAAGAAGATTATTGTATCACGGCAAAGTTGAATATTTGCTTTGAGTGTTTCGCGTTGTTCGTCTGTGAGAGTTGGGTTTGTGGGGTCGAGAGAAAGTGGTTTATAGCTTCCTATGTCAATTGGAAATGGTGCTGTAGTAATTGTCATGCTTAATAAGAGTGATAATATCTATCTATGGTTTATGTATCTGTGTCCATGATTTATTTCATACCTGTGATGAGGGATAAAATGTTTATGGGCAAAGAGTTAAAGAAAGCCTACCATAGTTGGTGAATTTTTTAATAATTATTTTATTTTTTTGACTAAGGATGCTTAAGACTTTAAAATCTACTGTATAAAAAATTTAGTTTGTAGGTTGGGTTGACAAAGGAAACCCAACAAACGCATCTTTAATTGTTGAGTTGTGAATCGCACTTTTTCTTTTCCTTTGGAATGCTACGCAAACGAAATGCTCTGCCAACAGGTGGCGGAGCAAAACTAAACTTACGGTGCGATCGCTAATTAGGGCTTGCTGAAAAAGTCTTTTTTAAGGAGTAGGGGAGCGGGGGAGTAGGGGAGTAGGGGAGAATTTTTTTGCCCAACTCCTGCTAAAAGTGCGCTCATTTTTGAGCATGAAGAGCTGAAAACCATGTACTTTTTTAATACATAAAAAGGCTCAAACCTCTATCTGGTAATTCTTTGAGATTTAATCAACAAACCCTAATTACTTGAACCTGATATTGGATATTATTTTGTTTTGGGTCTTAGTCGGTATCCTAAAAATCAAGGTGGTGGTGCATTGTAATGGTGGTCTATTGTCATTATTTTGGTCAAGGACAAAATCAGTGGGAGCATCTTGCTCCCTCCAATTATTTTGATAAATTAAGGAAATTATGACACTTCCCTACGGAGCATTTCAAAATAAGGTTTATATTTGCTGAGAATGTCTTAGGGTAGTGGTATATCAACCACTTTAAATGGAACTTTCACTACTGATTCAGATGATTCAGATGTAAAAACGTACAAATTGAGTTGCGCTTTGGAAGGTAGTTTTTCCTTAAAGCCATAAACTCGAACTTCTTCCTCACTATCATTAATAGCAAAGGAACCTGCTGGTAAAATAACTTCACCACTTTCAGATTCAAATTCAATACCTTTCAGCTTTGAGTCTGCATCCCTAATCAAAATGATTACGCTCTTGTCTTGTTGGATAGAAGCAAACGTAGAAGCATATATCCCACACTGAATCTCTGAAAAAAAACTGGTCAAAGAACTAGCAAACACAGAGTCTTCTTCTTGCTGAGTAGCCTGCTGATCGACTGGACATTGGTCTTGATTTACATCCTCTGGTTTTTGAATCAAAACCTCAATGTCTGAATACTTGAGAACTGAACTGGAAATTGGCACACCAGTCTTTTCCTGGAAATTTTTCACTGTTACCGTTGATTTTGAATTTTGATCGGGAATAAACATTTCCAGAGTACCTGAAATCTCTTTGATTGTTGCAGCTTGCCTAGTAGGGCTTTTCAATGTTAAGTTAACTCTAGTAAAGTTGTGCCCTGGAAAAGAGATTTCTTCAAACTCACTTTCTGATTCTTCTGATTCATTGTTAACAATACTTTTCCCAGTTTCATCTATAGCTCGATCAACATTGACGCGCATTGCCTTAGCATCTACTAGCATATCTCCAAGAAACTTCAGGTCAATTGCTAGTCCACTATTATTATCAGTCATAGCATTATCCCTAACATCTATAATATTTTCCACCGTTACTTCCACCTGAGCTAAGGCAGCAGGACAAAACATTAATGTGGCAACAGCAGCAGACATACAAGCAAGCTTGACTTTTACTGCAGCTTTAGCGACTATCTCAATTGGACTTTTCATAACAACTATCTCTCTAGAAAAATCTATATTTGTTAATCAGGCATAAATACAAAATTTATGAAAAAAAGTTGAAAGTTTCAAGCTATACTGTGACTGTAGACAAAAAAATTCTCTTAGGAAATTTACCGAAAAATTCAGGTATAAAGCCTCTCCATTCATGGAGAAAAAAAATTCTTTGATCCAATCCTCTTATTTAATAAGAAGAGGTAATTCTAAATTCTAAATTCTAAATTCTAAATTCTTAAACCTCATCCATGCAGTTGCAACGTCAGTTCAGTGGACAACTCATCACATTAGACACCCAAAACTCGATCGGTGGCGGTGGGGAAGGCCGTATCTATCCTGTACTACAAGATCCTTCGTTAGTGGCCAAGATTTACCATAAACCCACAGATGAAGATGCTGATAAACTGACTGTGATGTTTTCTCATCCACCAGACGCACCGATGGCAGCCGGACATTCAGCGATCGCATGGCCTGTAGATTTACTACACACTCCCAATAGTAAACAGAAAATTATCGGTTTTCTAATGCCCCGTGTTTTTGAAGCTGAACCGATACATATATTCTATAATCCTAGAAACCGTAGAGAACAAAAACCCCACTTCAACTATCGTTATCTTCACTGCACAGCTCGTAATTTAGTAACAGCAGTTCATGCTTTACACAAGAGAGATTATGCTATAGGCGATATCAATGAGTCAAATATTTTGGTAAAAAATACTTCTATAGTGACTTTAGTGGATACAGACTCATTTCAAGTTCGCGATCCCTACACCAAAGAAGTTTATCGTTGTCCAGTAGGAAAACTAGAATTTACACCCCCAGAATTACAAGGTCAAAGTTTTCGAGAAGTCGATCGCCTACCAGAACATGATTTATTTGGGGTGGCGGTGTTAATATTTCAGATTTTGATGGAGGGAACTCATCCGTTTGCTGGAGTTTATCAAGGTAGAGGTGAACCACCCAGTCTTGAAGCTCGAATTAAAGCAGGTCATTTTCCCTACGGTAAAAAGCGAGTTCCCTATCGCCCAACGCCACTTGCACCAGATTTTAAGATTTTGCATCCCAGCATACAAGAATTGTTTATTGATTGTTTTGAAAAAGGGCATGAACATCCTAAAAAGCGCCCAGATACTAAAATTTGGTGGCAGGCGCTACGAGAAGCAGAAAAGAACTTGATGGTTTGTAAGAAAAATCATCAGCATAGATATGGTAATCATTTAAAATCTTGCCCGTGGTGCGATCGCACAAAAAAATTAAAAGGGCGCGATCCCTTTCCCTCAGAGGAAGCAGTGCGAAATAAGAAACATCTGCAACCAGCTCAAACGAAGCAACAAAAATTATTTTCGTTGGGGCCGCAGAAAACTACTACTCCCAAAAAATTAGCACCGCCAAAACCCATTATTATTAACAGAAAAATGGGTCAATATCAACCTTTATTAACACCTATTCTGACTAAAACTAAACCGCCATCATTACCAATAATTCCTCTACCAGGTGGTGGAAATGGTATTACTGGTATTGCTCAAGATGCTATGTGGGGTAGCCTTTGGGGAGTATTGTGTGCAGCAGCAGTAGCAGGTATAGTGTTAGGAATAATTAAAGGTAGCCTTGCAGTTTTTGGTGGTACGATCGTGGGAATGTTATGGGGCAGTTTTTTTGCATTAGCTTGGCAATATATTATTCCTGTGGGAATGTCTGGTGGTAGTTTAGGTTTAACTGGAGCATTTTGGGGAGGGTTTATTGCAGTTGCTATTAGTGGTAGTGTATATGGAATTGGCAATCGTATGGAGTCATTTGGGCAAGCAGTTTTATTTGGAGGATTTTTAGGTACTATTTGGGGTGTTTTTTGGAGTGCTTTTAAACCACCTTTAACATTGCCTGGGCCTGGACGAGTTTGGGGAAGACGTGGTTTATTTTTAGGTGCGATTTGGGGTGCTTTTTTGGGAACAGTTATTGGGGCAATTTTAGCTGGTGTTTTTGTATTTCAGGAAAGTATGAATGAGAATAGTAATACTTGGCAGGAATTAGTATCAATATTTCTAAGTAGTATGATTCCAGCAATAGGTGTAGGTGCAATCTGTGGGATTATAGGTGGTGCTTTTTTAGGACCAATTTTAGGTGCGCCAACTTTACCTTTACCAAAGAAATTATCAGGGTTCAGAGGTGCTTTTTTAGGTGGAACTTGGGGATGTTTTTTGGGAGTAATTATTGGGGTAATTTTGGGTAGTATTTTACCGCAACTTTGGTCTATAGATTTAGTTAGACTTATGCGAATTGATCAAGATTTTACTGTTATACTTTCAACAATTTTTGGGGCTGGTTTGGGTGCAATTGCTGGCTGTTTTTCTGGGGCAACTTGGGGAGGTATGGGAAAGTGGTAAGTGGTGAAAAAATATGGGTGGTGGGGGTAGGACACGGAGACGCGGAGACGCGGGAAAGTGGTAAAAAAATATGGGTGGTGGGGGTAGGACACGGAGACGCGGAGACACGGGGACGCGGAGATGTGGGAAAGTGGTAAAAAAATATGGGTGGTGGGGGTAGGACACGGAGACACGGAGACGCGGAGATGTGGGAAAGTGGTAAAAAAATATGGGTGGTGGGGGTAGGACACGGAGACACGGAGACGCGGAGACGCGGAGATGTGAGAAAGTGGTAAAAAAATATGGGTGGTGGGGGTAGGACACGGAGACGCGGAGACGCGGAGATGTGGGAAAGTGGTAAAAAAATATGGGTGGTGGGGGTAGGACACGGAGACACGGAGACGCGGAGACGCGGAGATGTGAGAAAGTGGTAAAAAAATATGGGTGGTGGGGGTAGGACACGGAGACGCGGAGATGGGTGAACAGGCAATGATTTCGGCCATTTTATGTTAATAAATTTTCTTGAATTTCAGCAGAAAATTTCAGTAAATTGATGCCAATAAGAGCCAATAACTAGGAGATAAATTGAATATAAAAAGTTCAATAGCTTTAACTATCCTGACTTTTAGCTTTATTCAGCAAGCCCTAATTAAACGGATATGATATTATATCAAATCCGCTTAATTGGACATAAAAAAATTATCCGATTATCATAACTACGCTCATCTTGTCTTATCTTTCTTCTCCTGAATTCTGAATTCTGAATTGCAGAATTGCTGAATTCTAAAGACTTAACCATTCTATGGCTGTTTAACCGGATTTGATATTAGACCTTCTGCCTTCTGCTTTTTTCAAGATATAATAAATAAAAATTTACTGATATAGCACTACAAGAATTGGGCGCGGACATTTTTCAATCCTAAAACCCTTTTACAGTTTGCTAGTCCCTGTTCCCTTTTCCCTATTCCCTAGCGCTACGCGCTATAATTTGTTTATACCATTTTGAAAAAAGAATGTTACGAATAATAAAAATCATAAATAAACTTTCAAATAAAGTCTATTTGACGAAAAAGATAATTTAAAACATCAAAAATGGTATTAAATATATCCCCATACGAATTCTGGATTCTGAATTCTGGATTCTAATAAATACCCTATCTATTTGTAGCAAACATTTATCAAATTGGTATTATGACTATATCACCCCCACCGAAAAACTCAGAAATTATCCCAAATATAGAGCAAATTGAAAGTTATTTTTTACAAAAATTCGTAGCTCCTCTAGCTAATGAAATAGATAGCGATAAAGAAACATTAAAAACAGCTTTAATGACTCTAGGAAGACCGGGTTTATTAGCACTAAAAATTCCGCAAAAGTGGGGTGGGTTAGAATTAAATCAACAAGATTTTTTTAACTATCAATTACTCATAGCAAGATATTCTGGTGCATTAGCTTTTCTGCAAACTCAACATCAAAGTGCAGCAGCAATGTTAGCATCAAGTCAAAACACTCAATTACAACAACAATATCTACCTTATTTAAGTCACGGCAAAATCTTGTTAGGAATAGGCTTTTCTCAACTTAGACGTTCTGGAGAACCACCTGTAAAAGCTTTCCCGACTACAGGTGGATACAAGATAGAAGGAATTGTACCTTGGATAACTGGGTGGGATATATTTCAGGAATTTATTATTGCAGCAAAATTACCTGATGGCAGAGCAGTTTTTGGCATAGTTCCTTTGATTGAAACCACTCAATTAAATGGCAGTATTACTTTCTCAGAAATAATGCCTTTGTGCGCTATGACTTCAACCAATACTGTTAGTGCTACAGTAAAAAATTGGTTTTTACCTGATGAGCAGGTAGTTTCTATCAAACCTGTAAATTGGATTCACAGTAACGATAGACAAAAAGTTCTATATTTTAGTGCTTTTGCTTTAGGATGTGCTTTAGCAAGTATAGATATCATGAAAGAAGTATCAAAAACTAAACTTCTTCCTTTTATTTCAGATGCAATTTCTTCCTTGCAAATTCAGGTTGATAAATGTCGAAATTCCATAGAAGAAGCTCATAAAAATCCGGATACTGATTTTGCTGAAAAACTCCACCTCAGAGCAACAGCTATTAACTTAGCCCAGCGTTGTACTGCTGCTGCTGTTACTGTTTCTAGTGGTGCAGCTAATCACAAAAATCATCAAGCGCAACGAGTTTATCGCGAGGCTTTAGTATACACAGTTTCAGGTCAAACTACAGATATTATGGAAGCTACTCTCAAATGTTATAGCAGGGAACACTTAACTGGGAACAGGGAACAGGGGGAAAAAAATTTCCCTGTCTGAGGTTCACCATCAGCACAAGTCCTAATGGTACTTAGGGTTTGCTGAAAAAGTCTTATGAGTGAGGGTAGGAGACAGGAGACAGGAGACAGGAGATAGGAGAAAAGGGAATTTAGAGGAGATAGTAGTAAGAATCGTCCCTAGATTTTTCTGCCCAACTCTTGAGAAAAGTCCGCTCTTTTTTGAACCATTACCACCTAAAACTTCGCACTTTTTGATACTTAAAAAGGCACTTACCTTTATCTGTAACCCACATTCCGCACCACAAAATGTAGCAACCGAAGGAGGAGTCAGGAGACAGGAGACAGGAGACAGAATTTGAGAAGAAAATCATAGCTGCCGTGATCGAGTACATGATCGAGTAAGTATTTATGCGTAAATTTTTTACTTCATTATTTGATCGACGAAAAAAGTAATTGAGATGATTTGTATAGTATAAATACCTACAAAGCTACGGATTTATATACTACTTTTAATGATACGCTCTTGAAGTGCGGAATGTGGGCTGTAAAGACTTTTAGATTTAATCAGCAAACCCTACTTAAACATTTTTTGCTAGGAAAAACGTTTCAAAGTTACTCTAGACAGGGGAATTATTGCTTGGGTTGGCGATCGCCTGTTTCCCTAATCATACTAATCTGTAGGGACGTTGCATGCAACGTCCCTACCTATTCCCTATTCCCTATTCCCTATTCCCTATTCCCTATTCCCTATTCCCTATTCCCTATTCCCTACTCCCTATTCCCTACTCCCTACTCCCTACTCCCTAAATTGAATCCAATGGCACCCCTAACCATCCTGCAAAATTTTTTAATTGTTTGAGTGTGGTACTGCTCAATGGTACTACTTGGTAATTACTAGGACTAGGAGTTGCTAAAGTTACCTTATGAGTCAGAAGTCGATCATGATGAAAAACCGTCACTTCAATCAAATCTCCTGGTTGATAATCTTTGAGGCGATCGCTCAACTTATCAGCACTTACCCGAAAACCATCTATTGCCAATAACTCATCCCCCGCATCCAATCCCGCCAACTGTGCTGGCCCTTGGGCTTCGACAAATTTAATTATTTCTTTGCCATTGTTAGTGACGACATTCATACCTAAATCAGGCCATTTATTCTCTTCTCTCTTAAGTCTTAATCCAAAAGGTCTTAAATACTCATCAAAAGGTAACTCATCTATACCATCAATATACCTCTCAAAGAAATCATCCAAATTTACTTCTGCTACTTCTTCAATTACACTTTTTAATTGTTCGGGAGTAAAGCCTATTTCTGGTTTACCAAACTGCTCCCACATTTTGCGCATTACATCATCTAGAGAGTATTGATTTTGGTGTTTTTCCCTAATTAACAAATCGAGCAGTAAAGACACCATCGCTCCTTTTAAATAATAGGAAATCTGGCAATTATTGCTATTAGCATCCCGACGATAAAGTTTAATCCAAGCATCCCAACTAGACTCACTTAGGGGTTGTACCTTTCGTCCTATTGTTTTTAGTAGAAGTGTAATTTCTTTCCCTAATCCTTGTAAGAAAGTTTGAACATCATAAACTCCAGCTCTGAAAGGAATTAATAAGTCATAATAGCTAGTTGTACCCTCACAAAACCATAGAGAAGGAGTATAGTTTTCCTGTTCATAGTTAAATACCTCTAGAGCTTGAGGTCGAATTCGCTTAACATTCCATAAGTGAAAAAATTCATGGGCGACTAATTGCATGAAGCGATCGCGTTTTTCCTTACTCCTAAAACTGAATCTAGGATAATTTAAAGTACAGCTAAATTTATGCTCCAACCCACCAAACCCCTGTCCAGATAGATGCAATAAAAATAGATATTTTTCATAAGGTAAACCACCAAACAACCTAGCTTCTACATCAATAATTTTGTTGATATCTGGAATTAACTTTTCTGGTTCCGCATTACCTGTCCCCCAAATAACTAACTGATGTGCTTTTCCTTGTACTTCAAATTGATATAATTGATGAGTACCTATTTCAAAAGGGCTATCTACTAAAGTATCAAAATCTACTGCCTCAAATGTATTATCAGAACCTGGAATTTCTGGTAAAGAAGTCGCTACTTTCCAATCAGGTTTAGGTGGAATAATTTTTATCCAAATCGAATTTTTCTCAGTTCCAGGAATATCAAAAAACAAAGCTGCACCATTAAAATAACCATGTGTAGAATCTAAATGATTAGTGCGTACTGTTAATTCATTTGCAAATATCCTGTACTGTACTATTACTTCAGAGCTTCCTGAAGTTTCTATTTGCCAATGATTTTTACTGAGCTTTTGCCAATGTAAAGAACTTTCATTTTCACTATAAGCACAAAAATCTTGTAAATGTTTAGCATATTCTCTAACTAAGTAAGAACCTGGTGTCCATACTGGCATCTTTAAATCCAGTTTTTGAGTTTTTTGTAATGAAGGAGATAGTTGTTCAAGTTGAACACACAAACTAACCTCAAACAGATGAGATTCTGGATGAGGCATAAATACTTGATATTGAATTGCTGGTTTTTTAATGGTGGGACTGAGAGATACTGTTCTAGTTTCAGTCATGGTTATTTATTTTTGATATGAACTATTTCCATGTGATTTTAGTATATACATTTCCTCTTAATTCATCCCAGATTAATTAATATTATTTTTCAGGCAAAGCTAGAGATTTTTCTTTTGCTTTTTGATTAAAGTTTGAATGCTTAAAACATTATTATTTATCTAGTCTATTGGTAAACATTCAGCTAGCTTTTAGCTGTTTTATAAATAATGAATATACACTGCTAAGGTCAAGGTTTTTGTAAGCATTCAGCTATTAGCTATCAGCTCTCAGCTTTTTAATAAATGAAGCAAGTACTCGTTTAACTTTACTACGTTTTCAACATATATGGAAAGAAATGTAGATGTGGCTCGCGCTTACTGCTAAGGTTAAGTAATGGGCAATTCTATTGCTCATACTTTTAATTCTAAAGCTGATTGCTGATTGCTGACTGCTGAATGCTTACAGGTTTTTTTCCAATACTTTGAATTCTGCTTAAATCTCTCAATACTAAGTAGAGCAAGCTAAAAAAAGACACTTTATATTTAACAAAAAAACTCGTAAAGCCATTTGATATAAACTTTTGAGCTAATTTACAATTTGATAAATAGCGCCCAAAATTTACCATTTTCTACTTAATTCCTGTTATAAAGCCAATGAATTATAGCTGATAGCTGAATGCTGACCGCTGTTTGCGCAGCATTCCGGAGGAAATGCTTACCTATTGACTTGCTAAATGTATTAAATGTTTGAGATTAAGTAAGTTAATTATCTGATTTTCTGTATCTCTATTCATCCACCCCTTAGTCTGTAGTTTTTCCATGATTTTGCTAGTTTCTTCGATTGTTATATCTGTAACATCAGCTAAATCTTGGTCAGGAATATTAAATATTTCACAGGATTTTTCTGTAGTCTGACCGTAATTTTCTGCTAATTCAACTAATGTATTAGCTAGTTTTATTGCAGGGGGTCTATGACGCAGTTGATAACGAATGTTTGTTTGCCTGAGACGTTTGACCATAAGTTGAAGCATTCGATGATGTAGCTGAGGATCTTTGAAGAGAGTTTGAATAAATCTTTGAGCTGAAATACTAATCAAACGTACTGGTGATAAGGCAACAACATCATTTGAGCGTGGTGACTCATCTAGAATAGCCATTTCTCCAAAAAAATCTCCTCTCCCTAGAATAGCCAGTGTCACTGAGTTGTCAGTGGACAATCTGCGTCTAACTTTGACCCAACCGGATACCACGAAGTAAACTGCATTACCCCAAGCATCTTCCATAAGGACTACTCTATTTGAGGGGTATTCGTGTTTTACTGCAACTGAAAGTAGCCATTCCAAGGTTTCTGGGTTTGCTCCCTTAAACAGAGGAAAAAGCTCGCTGAAAGCTTCTGTCTGCATGAAAGTTAGTGATCTTTATCGTATCTAGGTATTGTTAAATTCTACAGCTATAATACTGGAGTTTTTGAGTTAAGCCAAATTATGTTTTTATTCTTAATTATCTCTAGTAATTTTGATTAAATCCTACATTCCGCACGACAAAACGTAGCATAAAATACAAGTCAAAAGTCAAAAGTCAAAAGTCAAAAGTAAGAAGAAAATTATAGTGGTCAATAGGAATCAACAATTCAGTCCCTCTTGGGAGGGGGAGGGGCGAGGGGTGGGTCCCCTGCTCAACAAAATGTAGAAAAGTTTTTGAGAAATGGTATTATATGTTGCGGAGCAAAATGTCCCTACAAGGTTTTGGTTGTGACGATGTGGTTCAGAGATCGGCAAAAGCAGTGTAATATAGAAGTTGCAGAAAAGGACGCGGACAGTTTAAAAGCTTAAAACTCAGACAAAGCAATATTTTTCCTTCTTCCTTCTTCCTTCTTCCTTCTTCCTTTTTCCTTCTTCCAAAAAAAATAACTAAAAAAACGGGCTAACCCGGTCTTGGTTAACCCGCAAACTTGGGAACGCGCAAATAAATTACTTCTGCACTACCAACTTGACGTTAGCGTTTTGCAGACCGCGTTGCTTAACAGCAGCTAAAGTCTTGTTAACGGCATACTTCTGATTGATGGAGTTGATCAACTCAGTTTGATTGTGCTTTTTCGCAACACCCCAGAGGTCAGCAATGAGGTCAAAAGAACCATCACTGTTGGAAGACCAACCTAAATCATATTCACCTTCGAGAACAGCAACGATATCTGAACGTACACGTTGGCCATTATAGCCACGAACATCAGCGTTAGTTTTAACTGTGATGCCCAAGTCACGTAGAGAAGCTTTTAAGATTTCAGAATCAGTGATCTTGGTACGCAGTGTGCTGAAGTGAGACATTCGAGTTTCCTCCTAATTTTAAACTGAAAACAGAAACAACAACGGTTTTTATGAAACATTACCACTGCTCAGAATCGTTAAGTTGATATCGAGTCAAGGTGGTTTTTTTTTAGGCACTGCTAGTAACTTTATCCAGATTACTAGCCTTTACTCCTGTTTGGACCAGGAGAAAGCTTTTAGAACTCCAGTCTTTGATACTCGGCGACTGAAGCTGCAGCAGGCCGCGCACGTTGTCTTGCCCAATCTCGTAGTGCAGTCACCTGCTCTGTCATGGTTTTCGACAACGGTAGCGTAGATTTAATCGCGGCAATAATATCTAGCTGTGTAAATTCTCTATCTTGAGCAAATGCCTCATACATAGCAGCGATGATGGCTTGCTCTATTTCTGCACCTGAAAAGCCTTCGGAAACATTAGATAATTGATCGAGATCGAAGCGTTCTATTTCTCGACGTCTTTTTGCTAGGTGAATTCTGAAGATATCTTGACGTTCCTGTTTATTTGGTAAATCTACAAAGAAAATTTCGTCAAATCTACCTTTTCGCAAAAACTCTCCCGGTAAACGTTCTACTCGGTTGGCAGTTGCCATCACAAATACTGGGGAAGTTTTTTCTTGCATCCAAGTCAGGAATGAACCAAATATTCTACTGGAAGTACCTCCATCAGAGTCTGCTGAACCAGTACTACCAGCAAAAGCTTTATCCAACTCATCTATAAAAAGTATAGCTGGTGATATTGACTCGGCTGTTTTCAGAGCATTTCGTAAATTCGCTTCAGAACGTCCTACCATTGAACCATCGTAGACTCGTCCCATATCCAAGCGTAATAATGGTAAACCCCAAAGGCGAGATGTAGTCTTTGCTATTAAAGATTTCCCACATCCAGGTATTCCTAGGATTAACATTCCTTTTGGCTGAGGTAGGCCATATTCTCTTGCTCTCTCTGTGAAAGCATCAGAACGTTGCCTTAACCAGTGTTTAAGTTCCTCTAGCCCACCTACAGCATTAATAGTTTCATCTTCTTCGATGTACTCTAATATGCCGTTACGCTTGATTAGCTGCTTTTTCTCAGACAGTACAATCTCAACCTCTTGTTCGGTTAGACGTCCTGCTGTTACTTGAGCTTTGCGATATACCTTTTCAGCCTCGTCTTTTGTTAGACCTAAAGCTGCTTTCAGGAGCTTTTCCCTTGTCTCTGTAGAAATGTTACGTTTCCCTAAATGTTGTGACAAGACTCTATTCAACTCCTTCATATCTGGTAGTGGAAAGTCAAGTACAACTACTTCTTTTTCTAGTTCTATCGGAACATTCTGCACTGGGGACATCAATATAATTGTTTTATTTGTGCCCTTAAAGCTAGCGATCGCATCTCTTAACCACCTAGTAACTGGCGGTGAGTCAATAAATGGATGTAGGTCTTTGAATATATATATTCCAGCATTGTTGTTAGCATCTCGCTGCCTAATTACCCACTCTATAGCTGCCTCTGGTGAGACTGTATTATGTTGAGTGGTGTTTCTGCTTTGACCGTACTCTACTATTCCGTGAGTTACTGTCCAAACAAATACTTTTTTCTGAGACTGGGGCTTAAGTTGAGCGATCGCTGCAATTGCCTGCTCTGACCGTTCTTCCTCGGATGTTATGAGGTAGATCAGAGGATATTGAGCTTGGATGAGAATGTTAATTTCTTCTTTCATAGTCCTCGATCAAATAGAAACGGTACAATTGATTACGGCTTAATTGAGTTTATGATTGCTGCCTTTCTTAAGAAGCCTAAAATAATCTGTAAAATCTACAATTATCTGTAAAATCTACAATTATCTGTTCTATTCCTGCTTCAACCTGGAAGTGTCGGCAGTCCCCAGTCCACAAGCTGCCACGATCAAACTGACCGCCATAGCTAGATTTAAACTAGCATTCAAAATAGTCTTTCAGATGTAGTAGTTTCTACATTCATCAGCAGGGAACTAACTCTTGTTCTCCCGGTTGAGCTTCAGATTTTTCTGTTTCCGGGGTTTCCTTTACTGGAATATTTTGCTCTGCCAATACACTTGGCTGATTTTTTAGGGAGGCCAGTTCTCCTTCTCGCATTACAACTGAACTCGTACATTCTGGACAAGTGTATACCCGGTGGGTTTGTCCATATATTGAACTTAGTTCATCGACTACTTCTGGGTGTTCCAGATAGAAAAGGATAGCTCTTTCTGCTATTGATGACATTGGTTCCGAGTCAACTGCTGCCCTAATTTTGAGCTTGCGATGCAGTTCTGGTTGGATGTATAATGTTACTTTTTGCTTGTCTTGCATATGACAGTCAACTTGTTTACCCGGGTATGTATATTACATTAACTATTCTTTTTGGGAATGTCAAGCAGTTAAACTGTTTTAACTCCAATATTGTAACATTTGTTTACAAATTAGCCAAAGTAATTCACCGATGAAAAAAGCTGTACTTTCCTTTCTGTAGTACTTACAGCTTTTTTTAAGCTCATAAAATTTTTTACTTTTAGGGAATAGGGAACAGGGAACAGGGAACAGGGAACAGGGAACAGGGAACAGGGAACAGGGAACAGGGAACAGGGAACAGGGAACAGGGAACAGGGAACAGGGAACAGGGAACAGGGAACAGGGAACAGGGAATAGGGAATAGGGAATAGGTAAGAGTGAAAAAAGTATTTCCCTGAGACCAGGCAACAGGCAACAGCTCATCTAAAAATATTTCCCTGTCTTACTGTTTACCGAGAAATTGTGGTCTAAAGCCTCCCCTTTTACAGCGCTTTTCAAATTGATGAACCACATCGTCATAACCAAAACCCTGTAGGGACGTTGCATGCAACGTCCCTACTGTGGTCTACTGAAATGAAAACCGCTGTAAGAGGAAAAAAGCGGTCGAGGGATGGCGTTTTGCTCCGCAACATATAAAGCGAAGCGGCTCTGTCAAGAGCGGGTCTCCTCGCCATATCCATAAGACCAAGAGAAGAAAAAATTTTTCCTTTGAGTCAATCCTCTTCTTTTCAAGGAGAGGTAATAATTAATTATTAATTATTAATTATTAATTATTGAAGTGGTTTTGTGTTATGGACTTAACTAAAGCAATATATTTTGTAAATGACTACGAGGGTTAAAAGTGCGATTCGCTTTAATTTTTTCGTAGCACTCTTTTTCTATAGCACTAATATTTTTTGGGATAGTAATAGTAACCCGTACTAACTGGTCAGTACGTCCCCCTGACTTTGCTTTTGGCCATCCCTTACCTCGTAACCGTAAAGACTGACCGGAACGAATACCTGCAGGAATATTAACATTAACCATACCATCAGGAGTTGGTACTTCAATAGATGTACCTAATACAGCTTCATCAGGAGTTATTGGTACTTCACAGAGTAAGTTATCTCCGTCAAACTGGAAAAAAGAATGAGACTGAATATCTACCTTTAGATACAAATCTCCTCTTTTTTTGGTGTATGGATCTAATTGACCTCTACCTTTAACTCGAATTTTACTTCCTGGTTTCACCCCTGGAGGAATGGAAACTTCTCCAGTACCTACACGCTTTTGTGTTCCTCGGAAAGCTTCTGCAAAAGTAAGAGTAATCTCAGCTTCTAAATTCAAAGAAGCTGCTGACTGACGATTTTCAAAATTAGAAAAACCATCAAATCCATTATTAAATCCCTCTGGCCAACCTGTATTAGTTTTGTAGGTATAGGTTTGTCGTCCACCAGCATTACTACCTGGAGTTCCACCACGCCCTAATAAGGTATTGATAAAATCTTCAAAACTGGCATACTGACTAAAATCGAAGTTTCCAAAGTCTACGGCATTACCACCAGTACCTCCAGGCCATCCACCACTTGTGGAACCTACTTGATTCCAGTATTGACCAAATTGGTCATACTTTTTACGTTTTTCTGGATCTGATAAAACTTCATAAGCTTCATTAACTTCTTTAAAACGAGCTTCTGCTTTCTTGTCACCCGGGTTCATATCTGGGTGGTACTTCCTCGCTAATTTACGATAAGCTTTTTTTATTTCTTCGGCAGTAGCGCTTTTTGTTAAACCTAAGATTGAATAATAGTCTTTAAAATCAGTTGTAGCCATTCATCTATCTCCTCATTTTAATATTTTTCAGATTAACGTGAATGTAATATATGATTACTTAGTAATTAATTATAAGAAAACTATTTTTGACTACTGTCAATTACAAAAAGCCAAAAGCAATATACAATGTAGTTTCAAGTGTTTTTTTTGATTTTTCAATAGAAATTAGTTTAAACCTAGAGATAGGTTTGCAAAATTTTTGTAAGCATTTCCTGCGGAATGTGCTCACATTCAGTTATTAGCAATCAGCTCTTCGGTGCGGAATGCGCTCGCATTCAGCTTTTTAATGAATGAACCAAGTATTTGCTTAACTTCTACTACATTTTTGAACAAAGAATTGAAGCACAAGAACAACGAGCTTAAATTGCCCACTAAAGGTAATAAAGCTGATAATGCAGTTCCGACCATAGGAGGCTAGCTGACCGCTGAATGCTTACAAATTTTTTATAAAAAAACTACTGCCAAATATTAGTAACTAATCAGTCAGGCTGAATTGTAATGTTTGACTTTCTTTCAAGTTATCAAAGTTTAACATCCATTTAAGTTCGGTTTTTCCTGAAAGAGTAATAGCAATTTCCGTACTTTATTTTATAGTTTAGCTATAGGCACTCAGATATCATCTATCAGCTTGAGTTAAAATATTACCTGCAAGTTATTGAAGTTTCATGGCTGTAAGATTTTTTTTAGTGCTATAACTCCACATTAAAAGTTAATTATGAATTATGAAAAATGTAAGAATTAAAGCTATTTTTTAGTTATAATATTGGGATTAATTTAATGAATATTATATGTAGAGAAAATCTCATTTTAGTAATTAATAACTAACAATTCCCTTTTCTTAAAATCAGAGGATTGACTAAAAGATTTTTTTTCTTTTTTTGATGCGCAGAAGCTTTAAACCTTAATTATTCAGTAAAGTGCAAAAGAACCTCTTCTGTTTTATTTAGTAATTCGTTTCAATACGTCTAATCCTTCTTCACAACTTGGAGGAGCATCTGTTAACTGTCGATACATTTTCATTATTACTTCTTCAGGAACTTGACGCTGTCGTTGTTGATTTCTTTTTAAGCATAATTCTAATGATTTGTCAAGCCACAAACCTGTTAGATGGGTAAATCCACTTTCCTTTGCTAGGTCAATTACTTGTCGTCGTTGCCGACGTTGGACATTCGTAGCGTCATATATGCCTAGAGATTTCTGGCTTACAGCTTGGTAAAATTTTTGCTGTACTTGCTGCCATACTCGGAGCCAAGGTCCTTGAATTGCTTCGTCACCAAATAACTCAGCCCGGATAGCATCAGTAGAAATTAATTGACACTGAGGATATCTAGTAACTATTTTCCTTGCTAGAGTAGATTTGCCACTAGCTGGAAGTCCAATAAGAATAATTAGTTTGCTCATAAATTAGCAATTAGCGTTTAGTGGCTAGCATTCAACAATTAATAATTAATAATTAATAATTAATTATTACCTCTCCTTGAAAACGGATAGGATTGACGCGGAGCCTAAAACTCACAGAACTTACGCATAACCACTATATTTGCTAGGGGCGTTAACGATAGTTAACGCCTCTACTAATGTACCAACGTTTTATGAATTTGGTGTTACTAGATCACTGTGCCATCTGGGATAACGGCATTCTTCAGGACAACAACAATACCGCTACGAATGATAAATCCTTCATCCTCACGTTGAGCTTCCTCTATACGATCTTTATTAATAATCTGGACATTGCGACCAATGCGGGCATTCTTATCAATGATTGCCCCACGAACAGTCGTTTCAGCACCGATACCCAATGGGACACGACCCTTTTGTAGCCCAGATTTACGTTCTGCAAAAGGTTCATAGTAATCTGCACCCATCAGAAGAGAGTCCTCAATTACACAACCAGCTTCAACTCGCGATCGCAATCCTAAAACACAATGGTCAATTCGGCATTGTTTGAGAATACAACCTTCTCCGACAATTGACTCCGTAATCTGGCAATCTAAAAGTTTACTGGGTGGTAAATACCGGGAACGAGTATAGATAGGAGCTTTTTCATCATAGAAGCTAAAAGGTGGTTGAGGCTGTTGAGTCAAAGCCAAATTAGCTTCATAGAATGACCTAATAGTCCCGATATCTTCCCAATAACCTTCAAATGGGTAAGCTTGAACGTTATAATCTTTAGCCGAATTAGGTAGAATTTGCTTACCAAAATCTGGAGCTTCGGATTCTTCCAATAGTTTGACCATGACATCTTTATTAAAGACATAAATCCCCATAGAAGCAATGTAGGGTTGTTCTTTAGCGACTTCTGGACTAACTCCTAAAACAGAGGTATCCACTGCCATAATTTTTAGATCGTCCCCTTTAGGTTTTTCGCTAAATTCAATAATCCGACCTGAGTCATTGATTTTCATTAAACCAAAATCAGATGCCCGTGCTTCATCAATGGGCAAGACAGACAGAGTAATATCTGCCTTTGTGTCAATATGACGTTGGACAAACTCCCGATAGTCCATGCGGTAGAGATGGTCTCCGGAGAGAATTAGGTAATAATCAACATCCCACTCTTTGAATAACCAGATATATTTACGGACAGCATCTGCTGTTCCTTGGAACCACTCTGGATTATCTTTAGTTTGTTGAGCTGCGAGAACTTCTACAAAACCTTCACTGAAACCAGGGAAGTTATAGGCACGAGTAATATGACGGTTGAGGGAAGCGGAGTTGAATTGGGTCATAACATATATTTTCTGCATTTCTGAGTTAATGCAGTTACTGATGGGAATATCTATCAACCGATATTTCCCGGCTAGGGGTACTGCTGGTTTGGCCCGCAGTTTTGTTAATGGATAGAGACGGGTACCTGCGCCACCGCCTAGAATTATACTTAGTACATTTTTCACGGTTGAACCTCACTGCCAACAATTTTCTCATTCTCAGTGTCCAACGGTAGGGGATCGTTGGCAAGAGGTCTTTATGAAGTCAAAAGTCAAAATTCAGAAGTCAAAAGTTAGAAGTTGGAAGTTAGAAGTAATCCCTGACTGAGTTTGAGCATTTATAAATGTTCGCGCCATATTTTCGTGGTGTTATTTATGTAGATATGGTTAGGTTAAATTTTGGTTATGGGTAGGCGATCGCTAATTATCTTTTCTCTTGTAGGTTTAATTAGGTAAAAGGAAGAAAACAACAAATATTTGGTGGTATAGTCAAGGGTTATTACTGATAAGGACCGGGACTTGAATGCAGCACTGGTGTTATCTCAGTATGGGGAAATTAATCAAAATGCTAGGGGGTAGGCTGTACCCGAATTTACGCTTGTGAACTGGAAGAGGGCGGCCTCCCAGGTTGAAGCAAGAAGCAAACATCACCCACCCCCATCCCCTCCTGGGAGGGGAGCTAGAGGGGTGGGTCAGGTTTTACCAAGTTTTGCCGGAATTGTATAGGTATTGTACAGCAGCTAAGTTTATATTTCTTCAAGTCATCAAATGAGGCCCCGAATCTGAAAATTGTTTGGGCAGATCAAGGTTATAGAATAAAACTAGAGAAGCCAGTGGCAATGAGCAAGTGGATGGAAATTAACTATTCAGAACTGAAAAAGGGTTTAAAGTTTTGCCCAGACGTTGGGTGGTATAAAGGACTTTTGCTTGGTTAGGCTGTAATCCTAGACTTTCTCAAGATTATGAAGAATATCCTCACTAGCGAAACAGTGTAGTTGAAATTTTATAGTAGGTAAGTAAAGTATAAAATCAACTGTTTTTAGGAATATTTTAGAAGGTGAAAAACTGGAAGCGATAAAACTAGATATTTTAGCGATCGCCTATAGCAATCCTAAATTAAGTTGTAATATTTGATTGATCGTGGCGGTTTTGTTTCCAAACCCAATCTTTAATCTTAGGTGTGAATATCAAACCTCTACAGTTTTTTCTCACAAATAATTTGGGATTAGTAGTCCAAAAACATTTTGTATGTCAATACAAAAACTGATAGCTGATAACTTATAGTTACTATCATCAATGAATGTTAAGTAACCGTACGAAAAAAACTGTAGAAAATTGTAACAGCCTTTATCTTGATATTGGATTAACCAATACTGGCGCTCTCGGCGCAGCTCACTATTCCCTCGGCAGTAAATGCCCCTGGGAATTTCTTATCTTATATTTGAAGACTGCCATTAACATCGGCATTAATAACTATACCAGTTCCACTCCGTTTGGAAACCGCGTTTGACTCGCTTGCCTACATAGAATTCAATAGCATATTGGTTTTTCTCGCGTCAATAGCAGATGTTTTACTGGTATAACAATCTTGCTGTTTCAATTACCTTGATTCCTGCCAGTTGACATTTATAAGTTATCTGTTCAATTAGCTTGGAGTGAGGTATTTGGGTAAATTTTTGGTTGTTGATTTTGCCAATGTTTGCACCTTGTTTCCAATTATCATTTTTTCCAATTACTACAGTACCAATATTATTAGTCACTAAATAATTGACAACTAACTTACTGGTGTTATGCAGGTAATTCTCCACAAAACGATTTCTATGATAACTCAATGCTTTAATCTTACGGCTGGTTTTTCTGTTGCCTTTGAGATGACTTTGGTACTTGGCTTTACGCTTATTATACAGTTGATTGACGCTTTTTAGTGGCTTCCCATTAACAAGGAATGGTTTCACACCAGGCTTGGCAAGTAGCTAGAGCAACTAATCTATCAATTCCTAAGTCTATTCCGGCTACATATGTTGAGTGTATTTGTGGGTGAAGAGTTTTTTCATAGACTACTTCAATTATATAGCAGGCAGTAGCAGGTACTATCCTCACTTCGATTACAGTATCCACAACTACAGGTATGCATGATTTCACTCATTGATAAGTGACAAATACCATCTTTTAAAGGGGCTTTATAGACTGATTCCTTTGAATATATAACTACATTCCTACCTTGAGTTTTATTCTTATACTTTGGTATTTTGGGTTTACCTAAAAACTTTTGTGGATATTTTAACCATTCTTTTATAGCTTGAAAATAGCTACGCCAAGTGGCAACCAAGCATTTTATTATTTGTTTTGATACTTTAGTTGGCAAGGCTCTATAAGCATCGCTATCTTTGGTGGCGTGGTACAGTTTAGTTAGTGAGAGACTTTTACCAGTACAGAAAAAATGCTGACGACAGTTATAGTTAGCCAAGTTATATAGGTTTTTTGACTTAAAAGCTAACTCATCACACACCTGCCAAAAGTTATGTGTTCGTCTAATTATATGTCTGTCAACAACTTTCATGGGTCTGTCTACTCAAATTTTGTGGCCCTCGCCCGTGATTACTATAATGCTCGAAATCATTCATTACCTAAATTTACGTTTTCTATTAACTTGTTTAATATTACAATACTTTTCTACGTTTGACAACTATTTTCTACAGTTTAAGTTTAACAGTTAATAACCCTTAATCCTGACGTTAACTATTATTTGATCGAGGAGCAGATTTTGAACTATAAACCAGATCCAATAGATACTTCCAAGGTAAATCTGACAACAGAACATTTAAAAATCACTGAATTACTGGCTAAAAATACCCATGAAATTTGGGCAAAACAGCGAATTTCTGAAGGTTGGAAATATGGAAAAAATCGAGATGATGCCCAAAAATTACATCCTGGTTTAGTGCCTTATGAAGAATTGCCAGAGTCAGAAAAAGAATATGACCGCGTTGTTTCTATGGGAGTAATTAAAACTCTTTTAGCCATAGGTTATCGAATAGAAGGAAGCGAAACTACTACTGAAAAAACTGCTACAGTTGATGATAGTAATTTATCCTTAATTTTAGAAAGTTTAAAAAAATCATCCCAACTAAATTTAAAAAGTTTACAAACAATTCGTCGAGAAACTATTAATCTCCATTTGCGTTACCCAGAAATTTTTCGGATTTTGGGTGAATATATCCTGAAACTTGGGGAGCCATTAATGGCTTATGATATTTTATCGGAGGGGTTAAAAGAATGGCCGAATGATATCCGTTTACAACAACTTTTAGCTTTGAGTTTAGCTCGCAGTGGGGCAACTCAGCGGGCGAATAATTTATTATTGGAGTTAGTAAACTCTGGTAAAAATGATGAGGAAACTATTAGTTTGTTAGCCAGGACTCACAAAGACTTGTGGCAGCAAGCAAGCTCTCCAGAGGAAAGTGCCCAACAAATAGCATTGGCAGCTCAACGATATCAACAAGCTTATCAAATGAGTGGGGATTATTATCCGGGGATAAATGCTGCGACAATAACAATGTTGATGGGAGATGCTGAAACAGCAAAGGCGATCGCTGTTGAAGTACGGGAAAAATGTTTGGCTGAACTCCCACCAGTTTCTCAGAGGAGTGAGAATAACTACTGGTTACTAGCAACTTTGGGAGAAACTGCTTTAATTTTGGGGGAAAATTCTGAGGCAGAAGATTGGTATAGTCAAGCTGTGAAGCAAAGTAAGGGTGGATTTGGGAATTTAAGTTCGACTCGTCGTAATGCTACTTTAATCCTAGAATATCGACAAGGAGATATTAATTGGGTTAAAAATTGTTTGCCTATTTCTAGGGTAATTAACAGCTTGACATAATCTATGGTTATCTAGTATTATCTATGATAATCTATCTTTGATTTTATGCTACTAGGATTCAAAACTGAGTTACATCCTAATAATCGTCAAAAAACGTTACTGGCTAAACACGCTGGTGTAGCCCGTCATGCTTATAATTGGGGACTATGGTTAACTAGGAATATTCTTAATCACAACTCTAATAATCCTGAGAGTAAACTTAAATTTCCTACTGCTATTGATTTGCATAAACTTTTAGTAGCAATGGTTAAACCTAATAACTATTGGTATTATGAAGTATCTAAAACAGCACCCCAATATGCTTTGAGATATTTATCATCAGCTTGGAAGCGTTGCTTTAGTAAAGTGTCAGCTCAACCTAAATTCAAGAAAAAAGGTAGAGATGATAGTTTCACTTTAGATGGTTCAATATCGGTAGGTTTTAATCGTATAAAACTGCCTCGAATTGGATGGGTAAAAACATTTGAAATCTTGCCAGATAATGTTACCCCTAAATCTGTAACTATAACTAAAAAAGCCGATGGTTGGTTCATTAGCTTCAAGATAGAAACCGAGACTCAAGTCACTGAGAAATCAGTTGATGTAGTTGGTGTAGATTTAGGTATAAAATCTCTAGCTACGTTATCTACTGGTGAGGTTTTTGTTGGTGCCAAATCTTACAAAAAGTTAGAATCTAAACTATCACGACTGCAATATCTAAACCGACATAAAGTCAAGTTTTCGTCTAATTGGAAAAAAGCGCAACTCAAGATAGCTCAACTGCATAGCAAAATAGCCAATATCAGAAAAGATACATTACATCAATTAACAACTTATTTGGCTAAAAACCACAGCAAAATAGTAATAGAAGACTTAAATGTATCAGGCATGATGGCAAATCACAAGCTAGCTAAGGCTGTTGGCGACATGGGTTTTTACGAGTTCAGAAGACAGCTTAAATACAAATGTGAGTTATACAGTTCTGAGCTAATCATTGTTGATAGATGGTTTCCTAGTTCTAAGACTTGCAGTAGGTGTGGAACTGTTAAAGAGTCTCTGTTTTTATCAGAGCGCGTCTTCAATTGCGAACACTGTAATTTTAGCTGTGATCGAGACTTGAATGCAGCGTTAAATTTAGCTATGGCGGTCAGTTCGACCGTGACAGCTTGTGGACTGGATAACGCCGACGTTGCCAGAATGAAGCAGGAATAGAACAGATCATCATAGATTTCTATAGATTATCGTAGGTTTCTAAGAACGGTAGTAGTATTTAGTGGTCACATGATTGATGAGCCAGGGCGCACAATACCTAGATTTCCGCCAGAGATAGAATCACAGGTTTATGAGGCAATTCGCGATCGCCTAATTCAGTTAGATGCTCGTTTGGGTTATGCTTCAGCAGCTTGTGGTAGTGATATTTTATTCCTTGAAGCTTTGTCTGCATTGGAGGGGGAGACTCATATTGTCTTGCCCCATGAGCGAGAAAATTTTCTGAAAGAATCTGTTGATATTATCCCTAATAGTAATTGGCGACAACGGTTTGAGCAAGTTTTGGAAAAAGCGACAGAAGTGATTATTCCAACTCATTATAATCTTGAACAAAGCAATATTGTCTATGAATACACAAATAGGATACTCTATGGGTTGGCAAAAATGCGGGCACAACAGTTAGATACAGAACTTATACCAATGGCTGTTTGGAATCAACAAATTGGTGGGATAGGTGGTACAGCAAAGGCTGTAGAATTTTGGCGACAATGGAACAATAATGTGGAAATAATTGATATTCAGCAGATTTTAGAATCTGTGATGACAAAGAAAGTAGAGATTGTAAATACAGTATCTACAATGCCAACTTTCTTGCAACTAACTTCTACCCCAGAAGACGAAAATCATTTAATTATGGCGTTGTTATTTGCAGATGTTAAGAGTTATTCTAAGTTGAAGGAAAACCAGATTAGTCTATTTGTAGAACATTTTCTTGGTGCATTTGCCAATTTTGAAGCTAAATCTTCTTATAAACCAGTAATGAAAAATACTTGGGGAGATGCTTTATATTATGTATTTTCTCATGTCAGGGATGCGGGTTTATTTGCTTTGGAATTATGCAATCTTGTTCAGAGTACAGATTGGGAAAAAGTAGGGTTGCCGGCAAGTTTGAATTTACGGGTAGCGTTACATACAGGGGTGGTTTATAAATATACTAATCCCATCACTGGGATGACAACTTACAGTGGTACTCATGTGAGTTATGCTGCTAGGATTGAACCTATTACGCCACCAGGAAAGGTTTATTCAAGTCAAGCGTTTGCAGCGATGGTAGCTTCAGAGGGGGTTAAGGAATTTACTTGTGATTATGTGGGGCAAACTTCTTTGGCTAAATCTTATGGTACATTTCCTACTTATCATGTGCGACGTTATGGGGGTGGTTTTTAATAATTAATAATTAACAATTAATAATTAATAATTAATAGACTTCTCCGGAAAAGAGGGAGTAGGGAGTAGGGGGAAAGAATTAATGATTTATGCACTATCATTGATTTGATTTTTAATTATCACCAGATGTCTAATTATTACCTCTTCTTAAAACAGATAGGATTGGTTGACAATAATTAATTATTAACAATTAATAATTAATAATTACCTCTTCTTAAAACAGATAGGATTGGTTATACCAAATTGATAAATTTTTGCTACAAATAGCTTAGGAGAGGCTTTCAACCTTTATTTTTCGGTAAATACTTTTTAAATTGTTGATTTAGGTTTGATTAAATAGAAAAATATACAAACCCAAAATGTTAAACTAGGCAAAAACAAAGGCAATAAGATTGCAGAACTAATATAAATTTGTAGACTAGCTAAACTATAAATTATATTTAATAAAAATAGTAATAACCAAATACTTTTTTGTTTGTACCCTATAGAATAATTTTCTAATATTAATACTATTCCTTTCCCTAACACAATAGCTACCCCAATTAGCCATAAATCAGGAATAGGTATAACTAATCTTTGGTTCAGGAAATGATGAACCATATAAGCATGAATTTCTCCTCCTGTAAATGCCCTACTAGGATTAGGCGGTTGCTTTTCAGAACGCCAGTAACTAACAGCAGCAGGTAAAGGAAAATGGTCTTTTCCTCGCATAAATTGTGCATCTTTATATCCAGCAGCAATAATCACTATTGATGGAAGTTTTTCTAGTTTAGTTGTGGCTAATAATTGGTCTTTGCTACTTTCCAAAAGTTCCCAAGCTGGTAAACGAAGAAAAACTACTTCTGGAGGAATAGAAAAATCTATAATTGGATGCAGCCACATTTGCCCTAATCGATAAGAAAACTTAGTTAAAGGTTGTAAGCGAGATGAGCTAGAAAATAATTCCAAAAAATGTTTACCTGCAGTATGAACAATCTGAGGTTGCAGCCAATTCTCAGATTGTTGCGCGTTGAACACATGAGCAACTGCTAACAGATAAGCAAAGGGCAATGGTTTTTTAGCGGAATATTTCCTTGGTAGTAGTGTTACATGGGTAACGTAACGGCCATAACCTAGTACGCGAACATTTCCTTGTAGTCGCCAGTTAGGAGAAGCTAGCTCTGGTAATACTTCAAACCAACCACCAGAAAGATTCTGGGATGTAGCAAATACAAACCAAGTATTTTGTTTTTCTATTGATGAGCGTAAAGTTTGGGCTAGCTTTGTATCATTTTTGGGTTGATAGCGGTCAAAAAGATAGTCAAAACCAATAATTTTGGTGTTGATAGTTATCAGTTTATCGACAATTTTAGCAATATAACTACGATCCATTGGTAGAGGATCGAATATTTTGGCTTTTTTTAGGGAATCTTCGTCAATTTCCACTAACAGCACAGGCGGTGTATTTTTCCTCTCAACTTGATTGGTAAATTGACGATACATAGCTTGCACTAATACTCGCTTTTCAATCAAAAAACGTTGAGTTGACAATTGCCAACTAAATAAAATTAATATACTTATAGCGATCGCTTCTAAAGGTCTAAAAATAATTCTTTTTGCTTTCTTCTGTAACTTTTGTAAAGGTTCAACTTTTGGCTTACTCTTAAGAATAAATTCCTTCATATCCTTAGTTACTGGAGGCTGCTTAGATTTTGTTATTGCTAACTGTAACCACTCATAAGCTCTCGTATATTCACTTCCCCGCAGCAGTAAATCTATAGTTTTATTTCTTTGGTTCCATTCCAACGCCTTATGCAATATTTTAGTATGTTCCCGCACATATTCTCTATCTATATTTAAGGTTCGCACCAACTCAGTAAAATTAGCAGAAAAGTCTCCCCCATACTGATTAAAATCTAACCATTGCACTTTTGCTAATTCTGGATGTAATTCCGCAGGATTAACTTTTCGATGCAATACTGTCACAAATCGTTTATTTAAACTTTTGGCATATTCGACTTCATCAGCACAATAAGGAGAATTTACCGACTCTGGAGAAATAATAAATAAGAAATTATCCGACTGCTCAATTCCACGATAAATTTCTTGTTGAAAATCTGTGCCTGTAGCAATGCTTTCTTGGTCAAACCAAGTAGTTTTTCCCTGAGTTTGTAAAGCATCATTTAACTGTCGAGCAAAATCTGAATCTGCTCTGGAATAAGAAACAAAAACATCTAAAACTAAATTAGGTGGTTGTTTAGCACTTTCTGTAATAAATTCTGTTTGTAAATCTGTGGGTAAATTAGCCGTTCTATTCCCAGCTAATTCCAGCCAACTTTGATATTGTTCGAGATTATAACCCCGTAATAAAATACTAGGGTTACGATTTTGTTCAAGCCATTTCAAAGCTTTGACTAATAAAATTTTATGTCGTTGATAATAAACAGCTTCTGACTTTAATTCTTTCAGGAGTTTATCTATTCCTTCTGGCTCTGAGGCAGTAAAATCAATCAATTGTAAATTACTTATTTGCGGAGGAATTTTTGTTAAATCTGTGGGAGAAATTAAGATAGGAATAATTCGTTTATTCAGACTCAAAGCATAAGTTAATTCCTGTTGGCAATATTCAGATTTTATGGCTTCAGGAGACAATAAATAAATTAGATTATCCGCTCCAGCAATTCCTTGATTAATTTCTATTTGAAAATCTTTTCCAGTTTTAATATCGGCATGAGAACTCCAGACAGTAATTCCTGAACGCATCAAACTTTTCCTGATTTGCTCCATGATACTTTTATTTGCTTCAGCAAAAGCCAGGAAAACTTGAGTCATTAAATTATTAGCATTTTTATCACTTTCACAGATAAATTCACAATGTAAATCTGTAGGAATACAAGGGGGTTGTTCTTCTGTAAATTTAATCTTTAACCATTTTTCTGCTTGTAGACGTTCTTTTCCAATTAAGAGATAACGAGTTTGTTTTTGATTCTTCTCCCAGTCTAAACCTTTAACTAAAATCTTAGTATGTTGTTTGACATAATCTTGGTGACGATTAAATAATTCGATTAAGTCAGTTAAACTTTTGTCAAAATTATCAATATTTTCTCGAAAATAAACCCAGTTAATTCTACCTATTTCAGGGTGCATATTGGGAAAGCTGGAATGTTTACCTTTTTGTTGATAAATCTCCCATTCTTCTAAAGTTCCTTGAGGATTTCGTTGTTGCCAAATTTCATAAGTAATTTGTTCGACGTGAAGCAGGGGAATAATTCGTTTATTGTATTTAATAGCTAATTCTATTTCTTTGAGACAGTAGGGAGAATTAACAGAATGAGGGGCAATAATAAACAGAAAATTATCAGCTTTTATGATGCCATCATCAATTTGATTTTGAAAGTCTACTCCCAGAGGAATATCATTTTGGTCAAACCAGATTTTTAGACCATTTTCTGTGAGTTTTTCATAGAGTTTTGTGGCAAAAGATTTACTGTCAGCACGTCCGTAAGAGATGAAGGCATTGTAATATTCTAACATGATTTTATGGATTGGTAATTAGATTTTTGGAATGGGAATTTTTATCCCTAATTCATTAATTAGAGCTTGCAACTCTTGCTTGAACAAGTATTGACGTGAGCTATTGATGCCACCACTATCACAATGTAATTTTGATTTTTCTTGAAATAATTCTTTGCTAAGAGGTCATCATAGTTACTAATTTTTTTCAGTTGCCTTGGCCAATTCTAGAATATTATGTATCCTTTATAAATCTAACCTTTCTCTACATCAAATTGCCTAGTCATTGTGAAAAATTTTAATATTACTTGAATTTGTGATACTTTAAGACCAATTTCCTGTAAAAATAATATCGATTTCCTAAAAAGATAAAATTATCTATGCAAATTCAAACACCAGAATGGGTAAAACACGCTGTATTTTACCAAATATTCCCAGACCGTTTTGCCAAAAGTCAACCACCTACCCAAACTAGAAAAGGTATAGACAAAGGTTATTATCCTTCTACCCTAGAACCTTGGGATGAACCTCCTACTCCTCAAGGTTACAAAGGTGGCAACCTCTGGGGTGTCATCGAACAACTTGACTATATTCAAGACTTGGGTGTCACTGCTATTTATTTCACCCCTATTTTTCAATCAACTTGTAACCATCGCTATCATACTCATGACTATTACCGAGTCGATCCAATTTTAGGGGGTAATGAAGCTTTAAGGGTATTAATAGATGCTGCTCACGATCGCAATATTAAAGTTGTTCTAGATGGAGTTTTCAACCATGCTAGTCGGGGTTTCTATTTCTTCAACGATATCTTGGAAAACGGCCCCCACTCGCCCTGGTTACATTGGTTCAAAGTTGAAGGTTGGCCTCTATCTGCTTATGATGGCAGTTTACCTGCTAATTATGTGGGGTGGGTAGGCAACCGTGCTTTACCTGTATTTAATCACGATAACCCGGAAGTGAAAGAATATATTATGCAAGTTGGGGAATATTGGTTAGAGTTTGGCATTGATGGTTGGCGGTTGGATGTGCCGTTTGAAGTTAAGACTCCTGGGTTTTGGCAAGAATTTCGCGATCGCGTCAAAGCTATTAACCCAGAAGCTTATATTGTGGGTGAAGTCTGGAGTGACTGCGTGCAATGGTTGGATGGTACTCAGTTTGATGGGGTGATGAATTATTTGTTTACTGGCCCGACTATTGCTTTTACCGCAGGCGATCGCGTGGATATTGACCAAGTTAAAGGTTGTGACTATTCAGCTTATCCAGCTATATCTGCTGTTGAATATGGTCAAAAAATGCAGGAGTTGCTACAACTCTATCCGTGGGAAATTGAACTAACTCAACTGAATTTATTAGACAGTCACGATACAGCTAGAGTTTTGAGTATTGCTCAAGGGGATAAAGCAAGTGTTGAGTTAGCTACTCTATTATTAATGACATTTCCTGGCGCTCCTAGTATTTATTATGGTGATGAAGTAGGTTTACCAGGGAAGTTAGATCCTGACTCTCGTCGTAGTTTTCCTCCTAGGGAAAAGTGGGATGCTCAAGTTCTGGAATATCACAAACAGTTGATTGCTATTAGAAATCAATATTCTGCTTTGCGTACTGGTAGTTATGAGGTTTTATTTGCAGAGGGAAATGTGTATGTATTTGCTCGCATTTTAGGAGATGAAGAAATTATTGTGGCTATTAATAGTGGTACAGAAGTAGCGAAGGTAAATGTTCCTGTTACTCAGTTTAATTCTCAACCTAGTAAAATTGTTTATGGTAGTTGTGAAATTTTATGGCAAGAAGAATCTACTCAATTAGAATTAAATTTATTTCCTAGAAATGGCTCAATTTTAGTTAATAATTAATTGTATTATAGATTGACAAAAGTAGTTAATTATTGTAAGCATTTCCTGCGGAATGCTACGCAAACAGCTGTCAGCTCTCAGCAAAAAAAGAGAGTTTTAATGAGTATAGACTGTTGAGCGCCAGCTTTTATAGTAAAATTTAATTCAGACTGAATTAGTAAAGCTTTTATCTCAAACTAAAAACAATAGCTGATTGCTGATTGCTGATTGCTGACTGCTTACTAATTATTTTCTTGTTTTAAGAGGTTATTTGTCAACAAAAGAGCGAGTAGGGTGTGTGACGGTACGCTTACCATATTCTCGAATAATGGTCGGTTTGACTGTCACGCACTGCGTGCTGAATGATAAACTAATATCATGTTCGGTTGAATAGTTATGATTAAGATATAGATGGAAGAGATATCTCAAACCCCTGAGATTGCTTCCTTCCACTCCGTTACAGTCGCAATGACTTTATAGTTAGTGTTTATCCGAACATGATATAATAAAGTAATTGATGAACAGAAAAATTTTCATTATGACCGAAAAAAATTGGTCTCAAATTTCCCCTTTTAAGGGGAGAAAAAAAAGAGAATATTCCATATTTCAAATCTCTTGCTTAAGCTAGAAATACTGATAACTGATAACTGAAATGACAATAGCACCCAATATCCCAGAAATTTTACCAGCCACTGATACCTCAGCAACTTCAGAAACAGACCAAGAATTTAATTGGAGAAACTGTTGGTATCCAGTCACATTCATTCAAGACTTACCCAAAAACCGCCCTTATAGTTTTTCTTTGTATGATGAACCTCTGGTTTTATTTAGAAATAACGATGGTAAATTAATTTGCCTGACAGACGTCTGTCCTCACCGTGCTGCTAAACTCTCAGACGGACAAATAATTGACGGTAAAATCGAATGTTTGTACCACGGTTGGCAGTTTGGCAATGGAGGGGAATGTTTACATATTCCGCAGTTACCAGCAGATGCTAAAATTCCGGCAAAAGCTTGTGTAAAATCATTTCTTGTGACAGAAAAACAAGGTATGGTTTGGATGTGGGCAGGAGAAGCAGACATAGCAGATGAAAATAGTATTCCCACTTTACCAGATTTAGAAAAACCAGGATTTGTTGGTTCAGAGAAGGTCTCAGAATTACCTTTTGACCAAGGTTTTTTTATTGAGCAAGTGTTAGATCCAGCTCATATTCATATCAGTCATCATGGTAGTCAAGGAAATCGTAAAAATGCTCAACCCCTAGAAATGGAAATTCTTGAAAGTTCGATCACGGGAATAAAATCTAGATTTCGAGGCACTCGTAACCCTAATGACTTTTGGAGATATCTCACATTTTTTGCCCCTAACTTGGTACTATTGAATTTTTCCATTGGAGAAAAGGGTTGGGTGTTTGGGTTGGCGTTGTATTCGATGCCAGTGGGTAAAAACCGATGTCGGGTTTTGACGCGTAGTTATCGCAACTTTTTTGGGTGGAAAACGAAAATAACTCCCCGGTGGATGATACATTTAGGTCAAAGTAAAATTTTAGAGGAAGATTTGCCACAGGTTTTAGGACAGCAAGAATATATTGAAAGGACGAAAAAAAGCTTGAAGGAATTATATTTGCCTCTGAAGAGTTCCGATACTATTCTGTTGGAATACCGAAAATGGCTCGATCGCTTTGGTTCATCTCTACCTTATTATCAAGGTTATGCTACTTTTAAGACTGGGGAAAAGTGCGGTAAGATTGAGAAGGAAGATGTATCAATGGCTCGATATTATCATCATACTCAATTCTGTAGTTCCTGTAGTCGTGCCCATAAAACAGCTATTCGGGGGAAACAGACTTTTGTGGGAGTGGCGATCGCTCTAGCAGCTTTAGCAATAATTACAGAAGATTTTACCATTAAGTTGTTGATGGTTTCTGTTTCTCTATTAAGTGTGGGTTTAGCGGTTGTCGCTGAGAAGTTAAAAATTAGGTTTGAACGTTCTTATAGTAGGCATTAGACATCTCCAGAAAAGAGGGAACAGGGAACAGGGAACAGGGAACAGGGAACAGGGAACAGGGAACCCACCCGTAACCCCTCCCATGAGGGGAATAATTGATAATTTCTGGGTAAGAATTGATTTTATTTTTGATTTTTGGAGATGTCTATTAAGAAAAGAGATATTTTCAAAAGTCTAATATCATGTTCAACAGTTCTAAATGGAATTAAGTTGGGAGTCGGAAGTCAAAAGTATAGGAAAATTTTCCTATTCCAGTAGGTTAGGTACTTTGGTATTATAGCACTACGCAAATAGGTTATATCATGTCCGGATAATTAGGGATCAAAAAACTTGTTCCTACTTATATTAGTTTTCATCCTGGTGAAGTACATCAATGATCCCCTGCGCATCCCCCTTTTTAAGGGGGACTTCCAGTTCCCCCCTTTTCAAGGGGGGTTAGGGGGGATCTCCTGATATCATGTCCGGTAGCATCGGAGCGTGTATAAAATCAAGGTGACACTCTTGAGAAAACCTTCTGATTAAAGTAGCTAGGATACACGCCAAGATTAAAGATTCAAGAGGAGACTACACCCATAAACTGACAACCCAACTAATTAGAGAAAACCAAACGATAGTAGTTGAGGACTTGGCAGTAAAAAACATGGTCAAAAACCACAAATTAGCTAGGGCTATCAGTGATGCTAACTGGGGAGAAATAGTCAGACAGCTAGAATACAAAGCAGAATGGTATGGAAGGGAGTTAATCAAGATTGATAGATATTTTCCGAGTTCAAAACGTTGTTCTAACTGTGGTCATGTAGTAGAAAAATTACCTCTAAAGATTAGAGAGTGGGATTGTCCTGAGTGTGGTAGTCACCATGATAGGGATATAAATGCAAGTATAAACATTTTGGCTGCTGGGCTAGCAGTGTCAGTCTGCGGAGCGACCGTAAGATCTGAAGGGAACAAATCCCAGAGGACAGGTGCGATGAGGCAGAAAGCCCCTAACAGCAATGCTAGGGAATCCCGCGCTGTCTCGTAAGAGCAGCGTCGGGAGGATGTCAAGAATTTGATTTATTAATTAATTACGGAGAACTCAGGAGTCAGGACTCAGGACTCAGGAGGGAAGAAAGAAGCAAGAAAGAAGAGGAGGAAAAGGAGAAAGTTTTTTTGGTCGCGTAAGCGGAACGGAGTTCTATCGCGCTCTTCTCCGGACAATATATAGTGTTTTCCAGGCTAATGAAGTACACCTATCTTTATTTCTATTCTATTCTCTATTCTCTCTATACCTGTTCCCTGTTCCCTGTTCCCTGTTCCCTGAAACCTAGAATTTTGTACCTTACCAGTATGGGAATTGCTATATAACTGATTCAAACCTCCAATATTTTGCTGTAATATTTCAAACCATCCCAGATTCCTGCTGTGCCTGGATAAGGACTGTGATAAACATTGTCCATTGTTGCGATGTGTTTTACCAGTTTCGGTTCCGCATTTCCTACTGCAACACTTTTGAGTCCGGTTTTGAACAAAGATAAGTCATTGAGAGAATCTCCTGCTGGAATTACATTGTCTGTATTCAACCCTAATAATTCAATGAATTTCATCAGTGTAGGTCCTTTAGAAACACCTTTAGGCATTACATCTAAATAAACATCAGCAGATAGAATACAATCAAATCCAGCATCAAACACTTTTTGAACCGTGCTTTCTTGGAGTTTTTCTGGTTCGTAATAGTAAGAAACACGCCGTGGGCCACTACATTCTTGAAGTTCTATTCCTGGTTCATTTGCCATCATTTCTTTAACACGATCGCTGGCATTTCCCCAAATTTCTTCAACCCATCCTTGTATTGATTCTAAAGGTTCTAGAGTTTTACCATGAACTATTGTTGTACCAACATCGCCAATAATATAGTCAGGATTAGGAAATTTTGAATCTTCACATAAGCTTTGCACAAATTCCACGTCTCGCCCAGTGACGAACACTAAGAGTAGGCGATCGCGATGTTTTTGCAGATATTCGTAAAATTCTGCTCGTTGTTCATCTGAGCCTCCTAAGAAAGTTCCATCTAGGTCTGTTGCTAGTATCAAGGGATAATCAGAACACATTTTTTCTTAAAACAGTTTTCAAGGGCAGCTACAAGGTACAGCAAATATTTGTCTATATAATTAATATTTAACTGCTGTCCTAATTTTTAATATTTCTCTAATATCTCTAACTGACCCTGACCTGACGGTACAGCGCGGGACTTATTGCTCCCCCAAACCCCAGGGCTAATTCTTTGTCATCAGAAAATATTAACAACTCTATATTTCTATATTTTTGGTTAACTAATCCTAGCAAGATGTACGAAATTTCAAAGGATACAATTTTTCTCTAGTGATAATAAATTGACCCTATCCTCAAACCCCCTATCAAGTTAAATCAAGTTAAATATTGATAAGACCCACTAGAATTGAAAAAGAAAACATTCCCTCGGGTTTGGACAATTGCCTCGTTAGGCCATCAGAAAAAACAATACGAATAGTACAATTTTAAGAGAAAATTATACTAGCGGGACTTTAGCAAAAAATGCCTTAAAAATAGTTTTAAACCCTTGCTGTGTAATGCTTTAACGTCAAAATAGCCTATTTATTGATATATCTAGATTTGAGCCATTTTTAGCCAGAGCAACGTGTTTTCCTTGCTACCGTTGAGTTTGAAGCCATTTTCAGTCTAAAAAATATCAAAGTCCCGCTAGCAATCTCAAATATTATGATTTAAGGAGAGATAAATTAATGATATATAGCCGTAAATTAGCAAAAGCTCTAGCCCCAATATTTATCTGCTTATTACTACTAACATCTGCTTGTGGCGGAGCAAAACAACCAAGCCGTTTTGACCAGGCCCAAGAACAAAGCAAAACAGAACGTCCTTCCCAAGCCGAACAAGTATCTGGCGGTAGTCTCAACAAATTCTTTCCATCATCAAGTGGCGACTATAACCTAAACTATGCTCAAGAGAAAAAAGGTTTTGCTCAAGCAAGTCTCAAAAAAGGTGGTCAAGAAGTAGCAGTCATGTCTATCAATGACATCTCCGCTTCCCCTGCTGCAGCCAACAAATTCCAAAACAGCAGCAAGGAAATAGGAGGATATCCAGCAGTTGAACAAGGTGAAACTACCACTGCAGTATTAGTAGATAATCGTTTTCAGGTAAAAGCTCAATCAAAAGACCCCTCATTTACCCCCAGCGATCGCGAAGCATGGCTACAAAAATTTAATCTAAGTGGCCTATCAAGTCTTAAATAAACAATTCTGCCCTTAAACTTCAATAATATAATCTTCCTCTGTTATAGCAGTACACGCTGGTATATTTAGCAATTGCAGGAACTACTCAATAGCTAAAAGTCTCATAAGATTTTCTACCGAATGCTTGCGCAAAAAGTTTTTTATTCCCCCTATTGCCTGTTACTTATTGCCTGCGCAAAGCGCTATAACTTTCAAATGTTAACTTTTTACTGAACCAAAGGAGCAACATACAAATGAGTAAGCCAATTTTTGAATTAGTAGATGAACTGCCCGAGGACAATCTGACAATTAAATCCCTACGCGCCTTAGATTTTATTGTTCCTGGAGAATGGGATAACTTGGTAGGATTTGAAAATACCATCCGCACTGTCACAGGGGAAGACGACGAAGACCTAATTCAGCAAATAGGCGATCGAGCCGTAATTCTATTCAATGACAAAGCTCAAGGATATCAACGAGCTTTGTGGCTCTACCAAACTGTTAGTGGAGCAGGTCGTGCTGTAGGTGCAGCTACCCTAGCTAATATGGTTGGTAACAAAATTCCTCTGGTCGGAGGTTTGTTAACTAGCCTCACTCCTAAACCAGGAAAAGCCCAAACTATCGATCTATCTCTAAAAGTAGTGGCAGAATTATTAGGTTTTTGTTCTATCAATGGCATTCCCGGAGATAGTATTGGTGACTTTGTAGGAGCTTTGGGTGATTATAGTGGGGAATCTTTGATGCGATTAGCAGCCTTAGTTTGTTTTGATGGTTTAATTCCCCTTGGGCCAGACTTTTTACAAGCAGTTTCAGAATGGATCGAACGACTCTCCCCCTCAGATCTAGAAGAAAATGAAGGTTTCAGGGAAATGGAAGATGCTATTCCTGGAGATAATAAAGACAGTAAGTTAGGCTTTATTGGGGAAGCTTTCGGCTCTGTTTCTGGCTGGATGGGAGATTTTGTCAGCGATCGGGGCATTACTCCAAATAATGTGGCCAATAGCCTGCAAAGTTTCGTAGAATTTAGCGATGATAAATTGGATTATTTGGCTGCATTCCTAGATGTGAGTACCAATTATTATGAACATACAGGAGTTCAAACCCTGGCTCGTCGTTTAGTAGAACGAGCTTATGCAGAAATTTAATTAAGGAAGCATTATGGCTGAAGAAAAAGAAGCTAAAAAATCTGAAACTAAGCCTGCTGGAGGCAAGGTAAAAAAAGAAAAGCCCCCTGCTGTGGAAGATAAACCTTTTGCAGAGTTTATACAGCAAGATTATTTGCCAGCTTTGCAACAAGCTCTGACTGAGCAAGGTATTGACGATCTTGACCTGAATCTAGTTAAACAAAAATTACCTATGGTTGGCCTCAGTTCATCTGAAGAATGTTGGCAAGTGATGGGTAAGTTTAAACAAGGCCAGCGTCAGTTCAATGTTTATTTCCCGAAAAAGGATATTAAAGGCCCTAGAGCTTTTTCTTGTGCAGATAATGGAGCTAAACCTGCTACTCTGGAACCTTTTTTAATTGATGAGCGTAAAATTACTCTGGGTTTATTAGTGTTTGGCGTGATTCAACGTCTTAATGCTCAAAAGTGGCTCAGTTTAAATTAGAAAGTTAGAGCTGATTGATAAACTGAACTGAAACTCTTATGCTATCTAGGTCTGTCTCTGCTCTAACTAACTCGCTGCCCATCGATCTCGAATAATTTCGTAGAAGTCCACGTCTGTTTCTAGCAAGCAGGCGTGACCACTATTTGGCAGAATAACCATTTTAGCTTCAGGCAAATACTTGACTAAAAACTTAGCTTGTGATATAGAAGGCAAAAGTCTATCGGCTGCGCTAGCAATAACTAATACAGGTTTTTTTAACTTTTCTAGTTGATTTTTGTCTACCTGAAATGAACGCATTAACTCTAATCGCCAGATTGAGGTCTGTTGAGAAACTGACTGCATGGCCTCTAATAAGGCTTGACGTTCTGCCCTTTCTATCCGGCCAAGAGCTGCTAAAAATGGTAAAGTCCCTGTCACCGATAATTTATATAAATGGCTTGGTAGGTATTGAGTTAGATATGAGCCATATTTGACTAAAGGTTGTTGACTGAATGAGGAGGCTGAATTGACTAAAATTAGCTTGTTGAATAATTCAGGAGCAGTAAAAGCAACTTTTAGGGCTAGACATCCACCAAAAGACTCTCCACATAGGTAAACTGGCCTTCCTGGTATTGCCTGTCTTTCTATTTCAATCAACTCTACTGTCTTTTCTAATAACTGCTCCCAGCTCGATAGATCGTTGGGTGGGATACTCAGACAGCGAAGGTCAAAAGCAGTTGATAATCTGGACTGTTGTGATCGCAACAATTGACCTGTTCCATCCATAGCAGGCAGGAAAATTAACAGAGGCAATTCCGGTCTAGGTGTAGTTGGCCTTAAAAAACTAATTTGGCTATTTCCCACTTGCATGATTGAATACAATTGACATTCTCCCGACGATGCTCTAGGAAACAACGCGGGATTCCTAACCATCGCTAATATTGATAATTTAATAATTAGGGCTTGCTGATTAAATATCACGCGCATTGACTGATATTGGTTTTAGCCTTTTTAGGGCCTTTAAAAAGTGCGCCTGTTTCAGCAATTAGGTAGACAGTCACCATCTAAAAATGAAGGCATACTTGTATAACTCTCTTCTATTTCTATTATTTCTATAAACATTATTCCATATTCATAACACAACTGAGCTATTCTTTCTTTCAGTCTAGCTGTAGGTAATTTCTCATTTAGCTTTTATTCTATATATTAAATTTTTTTGTTTTTACTATCTACCTATCTATCTAATTATTACTTAAGATTCCCCTAGTCTGACTTAACTAGCAATATAATAGTTTCGGGGGAAAAATTTTAAAATTATTTAATTATTAAATTTGTTTATAAATAAGAGCAATTTTTTATATGAGTTTATAGAATAAAATAGAGAGATAAATCAAGTAAAATCTAAAAGTTTAATCCTGAAATACAACCTTCTATCAGAAAATTAGCAATTTCTTGGCTAACATAATCAGTCAAATTGTTGACTTAACTGTTTAGCGTGCTTTCCATGATATTGCTGACGGTGGGAAGACTTAACCCAAAACGGGCGACCAAACATAATATTAGAACGTTGATAAACTATCGCTGGATGCCATCCAGATTGATTAAATAAAGGTTCTGAAGGATCAAAAAAACTTAATAACTTCAAAGGTATTCTCGAAGAAATTAACCGCTCATCAGATGAAGCGATCGCTACTGGCAAAACTGCCAAATTTGTAACTGGCGATCGCAAGGCCAAATGAGCAAATCCTCTTTGAAAATCACTAATCAAATTAGGTGGAGTACACCTAACCATAGGTACAGTTCCTTCTGGAAAAACTCCCACCATTTCTTCAGCTTGTAATAACTTTGTTGCCTATCGGAAAAAATCTTGTTGTCTATGAATCGAATTATCTAAAGGAAAACAACCCAAAGCAGTAACCATTTCTCGTAGTACAGGTACTTTGTCCATATAGTGATGACAAGCAAATTTAATTTGCCGATTAACGGCCACTGTAAGTAAAAAAGGGTCCATAAAACTACGATGGTTACTTACAAAAGAACTAGCGGGACGTTAAAAGCCCCTACTCTTAAGAGAGGGGATGAAAACGAACACGGCGGGATTTATCCCGCAGTTTCCAGGCCATCTTAACATTACAAATAGAAAATCAGGAGATAATTCATAATATTAAGGAGGTGATTTATTTGTATGGTTCTCAGCAAAGTCTCATCAAGCCCGATGGTGACTTAAAATCAATTCTTGAGTTTATTTGTTCCGAGTCCCACAAGCTAACCAATTGTGGTATTTATTATGGTCGTCAATTGTTTTTCAAATCCCAGAAAATAATTGGTAAGTATGACCTAGAAAAAGAGTACAAATCAAATAAACATGTGTCAGCTTTGTATTCACAGACAGCGCAGCAAATATTAAGGTCTGTTGCTGAATCTTTTAAGTCATTTAAAGAGTTAAACAAAAAATACAACAAAGGCAATCTACACTTTTAACCAAAGATTCCTAAATACCGAAAAAAAGATGGTTTAGCAATAGTGACATATGCCAAACAAGGTTTAAAACTTATTGATGATAATATCAGAATTCCTCTGGGAAAAACCGTAAAACGATGGTTTAAATTAGAAAGCTTTTTAATACCAATGCCATCTAATCTACAGTTTTCAGATATCAAAGAACTACGGATACTACCTCGTAATAGATGTTTTTATCTAGAGTTTGTCTACAAGAAAAAAATCGTAGTTCCAGAAGAATTAAACCCTAAAAACGTCTTAGGTATAGACCCCGGAATTAATAATTGGTTAAGTTGCGTTTCTAACCTTGGTACTAGCTTGATTATTGATGAACGTAAGGTGAAAAGCCTGAATCAGTGGTATAACAAACGAGTTTCCATACTAAAAGAAGGTAAGGCCCAGGGTTATTGGGATGAGCAATTAGCCCAAATCACAGAAAAACGTAACCGTCAGATGAGAGATGCAGTTAACAAAGCTGCAAAAATAGTGATCAATCATTGTCTCAAGCATCAAATTGGTACGGTTGTGTTTGGATGGAATCAAGGACAACGACAAGAGTTCATTAATTGATAATGGATAATTGATAATTACCTCTGGTTAAAACCGAGAGGATTGAATCTCAGGAGATATTATTTCTTTTTTTTCCCCTTAAAAGGGGAGGCTTTAAACCAGAATTATTAATAATTAATAATTAATAATTCGGTAAATTTAGGCAAACAGACCCAATCATTCGTACAAATTCCCACAGCTAAACTTAAAGAACGAGTTAAACAACTGTGTGAGGAAAGCAACATTAAATTTGTGGAAAAAGAAGAGTCATATACAAGTAAAGCTAGTTTTATAGATGGGGATTTTCTGCCTACTTTCGGTGAGAAACCCGTAGGGTGGAAAGCATCAGGGAAACGAGTTAAACGTGGGATGTACCAAACAGGTAAAGGTTTGGAGCGTTAATGCTGACTTAAATGGTGCAGCGAATATACTTCGCAAAGTAGAGACACAATTAGGTCTAAGCCTAGTCAAGGACTGTAGGCGAGTTTTGACCCTCGCGCTCCTGATTTTCTATCTGGGAAACCAAAACTAAAAAAGCTACCAGATGTGGCTAATGCCCATATTGTAGCAACAGTTAAGAATCCCCGCGCTTTTAAGCCAGGGAGAGGTCAAAACAATTATGCCTCCTTCTGAAGGAATCCTGTCTGCATGATAAAAAAAGTTCTACTGCCAATAGCAGCTAAGAACAAACGAGAAATAAGCAGTAAATTATTTGCTTGGTCTCCCATCCTGCCTCTGAATAATTAGATATATCTGTAAATTCTAGACTCTCATAAATATTTTCTCAGAATAGTAGCGTTAGGATACCAAAAGTTAAAATTTCTTTGAGAAAGTCCAGAAAAACATGATAACAGCATTACTGTTATGGTAGGGGGTTTTGTTGGCTTTTACAGCTCAATTCATTAATGATGTTGATTAGGTCAAGAAACAACCAGTTAAACAAAGTATAAATCAAATAGGTCGATACTACTAGACTTGTTATGGTTGTACCCACCTTTGAAAAACCTAGCCAACCCTAGACATTTCTAAGGTTGTCTCTCAAAGGTTGCAGATTAAGTCTTAACTGACTACGTTGGCAGGTAACGACCACCATAAGTGAACTCCAGCTTATGTGCTGGTCGCTCTAAATTAAGGACAGCGTTAAAGTGCGTCAATCGGAAGTAGGTTTGATACCGATAGTGTTTAGAGCATGAACAAGCCTGGCCAACATAATTGAGGAAGACTTTACTGAAAAGGACTAGACACCACAATGTCTAATACTAATTAGGGTTTGCGTATGGAAAGTCTTTTAGTAGGGGTAGGAGGTAGGAGGTAGGAGACAGGAGACAGGAGACAGGAGACAGGAGAAATGGGAATTTAGAGGAGGTAGGAGTAAGAATTGTCCCTTGATTTTTCTGCCCAAATCTTGACCAAAATCCGCTCCTAAATTGAACCATTACTACTTAAAACCTTGCACTTTTTGATACTTAAAAAGGCTAAAACCTTTATTTATAAAGACTTTTAAATTTAATCAGCAAGCCCTAATTACATTTTTGTCATAGACACAAACAAAAAACCATTACAACCTTGCAAACCTTCTGTGGCTGGTAGATTGCTAAATTCTGGCAGTTCAAATCAATAGTATTTCACTCTGATTTTCCATGAAAAACACATATAAAACTCAGGATACCTTTGCAATTACAACTCCCCTTTACTACGTTAACGCTCTACCGCATATAGGCAGTGCTTATACCACTATTGCCGCCGATACGGTAGCTCGTTTTCAAAGGCTACAAGGTAAATCAGTGCTGATGATTACTGGCACAGACGAGCATGGCCAAAAAATCCAAAGGACAGCTCAGAGCAAAGGAAAATCCCCCCAAGAACATTGTGATTTAGTGGTATCAGGATTTGAATCTCTCTGGCAACAACTAAATATTCAGTATGATCGTTTTAGTCGTACTACTGCATCTAACCATGAGTTAATTGTCAAAGAATTTTTCCAAAGAGTTTGGGACCGGGGTGATATCTATTTAAGTCAGCAACAAGGATGGTATTGCGTAGCTTGTGAAGAATTTAAAGAAGAACGCGAACTTTTAGAAGATAAATATTGCCCCATTCATACTAACCAAAAAGTAGAATGGCGTGATGAGCAAAATTACTTCTTTCGTCTTTCTAAATATCAGGAAAATCTACAAACTTTTTACCAAGAACAGCCTAATTTTATTCAACCGGAAAGTCGTCGCAATGAAGTATTAAATTTTGTTAACCAAGGATTACAAGACTTTTCAATCTCTAGAGTTAATGTAGATTGGGGTTTTCAACTACCAGTCGATCCCAGCCATACTATCTATGTTTGGTTTGATGCTCTATTAGGTTATGTAACAGCACTCCTAGATCCTGATAGTGAACCTACTCTAGAGAATGCTTTATCAAAATGGTGGCCGATTAATCTACACCTAATTGGTAAAGATATACTGCGTTTCCATGCTGTTTATTGGCCAGCAATGCTAATGTCAGCAGATTTACCAATCTCTCATCATGTTTTTGGACATGGATTTTTGACCAAAGATGGGAAGAAAATGGGTAAATCTCTCGGTAATACTTTAGATCCATTTGAATTAGTTAAAAAGTATGGCTCTGACGCAGTTCGTTACTATTTTCTCAAAGAAATAGAATTTGGAGTCGATGGTGATTTTAGTGAAACCCGCTTTATTAATGTCCTAAACGCGGACTTAGCCAATGATTTGGGTAATCTACTAAATCGTACTCTCAAAATGGCTCATAAATATTTCAAAGGCCAAATTCCAGATATTAACGGTGAGGAAATAGAAGTCACTCATCCACTGAAGGGAATAGGTATGAGTTTGGGCGAACAAGTTATTCAAGCTTATACTGATTTAGCTTTTAGTCAAGTTTGTGAAGCCGTATTGACCTTAATTAGAACTGGCAATAAATATATAGACGAAACTGCCCCTTGGAGTCTATATAAGCAGGGTCAGTTAGGGGCCCTAGCAGAAGTGTTATATTCTGTGTTGGAATCTGTTAGACTAGCGTCTTATCTTTTATCGCCAATAATTCCTAATATTAGCAATGCTATCTATCAGCAACTAGGTTTCTCAAATGACTTTAACGATAAATCAGTAATTAATAGTTCAGAAATTTTTGTCAAACAAGCAAGCTGGGGCGATTTACCAAAAAATCAAATTCTTGGGCAACCTCAACCGATTTTTCAAAGAATAGAACTAGCAGAAACTGTTTCTTAAAAAGCTAATTGTAGTATCGTTTTTTTTCAAATTACATCGTCTATTTTTTGTGCTGAAAATTATATCTGATTAAGAATTCAATTTCTTTATTCAATAAAAAAACTGAGGTTAAAAATTATGTTGAATCATCAACAAATAGAAATTCATGAGATATTTACTCCTGAACAAGTTCTAGAAAATCGTGGCAGAGTAGCAATTTTTATTGATGGATCTAATCTATTTTATGCTGCTTTGCAATTAGGAATAGAAATTGATTACACTAAACTTCTTTGTCGTCTTACTGGTGGTTCTCGCCTCCTACGTTCCTTTTTCTATACAGGAGTAGATCGTACTAATGAAAAACAGCAAGGATTTTTGCTGTGGATGCGTCGTAATGGTTATCGTGTCATTTCTAAAGATTTAGTACAACTACCGGATGGTTCTAAAAAAGCTAATCTTGATGTAGAAATAGCTGTTGATATGATGGCTTTAGTTGGCTCTTATGATACTGCTATATTGGTGAGTGGGGATGGAGATTTAGCTTATGCTGTAGATGCTGTTAGTTATAGGGGTGTTCGGGTTGAGGTAGTTAGTCTTAGGTCTATGACTAGCGATAGTTTAATTAATGTTTCTGACCGTTATGTAGATCTAGAAAACATTAAAGAAGACATTCAAAAAACTTCTAAGTCTGCTGGTTATACTTATCGTCCCTTATCAGCTATAGGTTTAATGGAAGAACATGATGAAAGATAATACTTGTTCTAATTTAATTTAGAAAAATTACCAAACTCTAGAACAATAATAAATTTCAAAGTTTTGTTAGTTTTTGTTAATGTTAATAGATTAATAACTAGAGAATTACATACTCTAGATTTTAGCGGTAAGTTAAAGCAAAAATTGAATATTATTTACTACAAGGAAAGTTAGAAAAAAAGAGCATTATCCTAGTAAAAACAGGAAACTTTTTGCTCATAATTAAAAAACTTTCCTTGCACTTTTTTACTGGTATAGCAATATGATTTGAGTTGTGAGAGATTGAAAATTTTTAGGGAATAGGGAATAGGGAACAGAGAATAGGGAATAGGGAATAGGGAACAGGGAACAGGGAACAGGGAACAGGGAACAGGGAACAGGGAACAGGGAAGAAGAAAAAAATGTATCATCTGAATATAATAATTGCTATATTCTATACTTTTAAGGAACATCTCAATTCTCACAACTGATTCGGTGATTGCTATATAATACAAACGTAAGCATTCAGCCGTCAGCCAGCCTCCTATGGTCAGAACTGCGGACTTCAGCTATCAGCTATTGTGCTTTTAGTTTAGGAGAAAAGCTTTATAAACCGTCTTACTACAAAAGTTGCCTCCCTTGCCCTTAAAGTCCGTTGTTAATTTAAACACCGTCCTTTAAGTAGAGAGTCTTGTTGCTGATAGCTGACTGCTAATAGCTGAATGCTTACATACAAACTTTATAGCCCTACGCGCAAGTCAAAAGTAATAAGTAATAAGTAGGTAAGCATAAATAAAGGTCAAAATAAAAAATATGAAAAATAACTTATAACCCAGTCTTCAAGAGGTTTTCACTGTTTTGAATTTTTATTGCTATTTTACTGATAATTAGGGTTTGCGCTCAAAAGTCTTTTAGTAGGGGTAGGAGACAGGAGACAACCCACCCCTAGCCCCTCCCCCTCCCAACCCACCCCTAGCCCCTCCCCCTCCCAACCCACCCCTAGCCCCTCCCAGGAGGGGAGGGGAAGACAGGAGAAATAGGAATGAGCGAGGAGGTAGTCGGAAAAATTGTCCCTTGATTTTTCTGCCCAACTATGCGCCTAAAATACTCACTTTTTGAGCATGAAGAGCTGAAAACCAGGCACTTTTTTCAAACCCAAAAAGGCTAAAATCTTTATATGTCAATGCTTTTCGATTTAATCAGCAAGCCCTAATTAAGCCCACCTATCTTATACCATTTCTCAAAAACTTTTCTACATTTTGTTGAGCAGGGAACCCACCCCTCGCCCCTCCCCCTCCGGTGGAGGGGAAATAGGGGAGTGGGTAGGGACGTTGCATGCAACGTCCGTACAGGGAGAAGCAAACACAAGAATAATTAACATTAACGTAGCTGAAATTAACAAAAAAGTAATTTGGCTTGTGCTGATTAGTTGACAACTGAAGTATTGCTCAAGTATAGCAATACTTTTGGGAATTGGTATTATCTGACTGAGTTTGAGTATTTATCAATGCCCTAATACCAAGTGTGAAAAAAAGAATGTTACGAATAATAAGTAGGGGCGATTCGCGTTTGCGGAGCATTCCGTAGGAAATTGCCCCTACTTTAAACCCACATTCCGCACTTTAAGCGCTTTTCAAATTGATGAACCACTACTGCAGAATGCTTACAATTGTTATAATAACTATTCTTGTAGATTTAGACTTTTTATGCTCGAACAAAATAATTCTTTTTCTTATTTCCAGAACTCATCAATACCTTTATTAATTTTATTAACTCTACTTCTAGGAATAACTGCTTGTAATCAACAAAATCAAGTTCAAGAAAACATATCGGAACAACCTATTCCTACTCAAACACCAGAGAGTGATTTGACTTTAAATGATGTTACTTTAGAAGAAGCATCAGAAGAAGGTCAAATGTTGTGGCGAGTAAAATCTCAACGAGCTTCATATTTGGAAAATCAAGAACTAATAAGAGTGACAAAACCTGAAGGTGAATTATTTCAAGACGGAAAAGTAACCTATAAAATTACTGCTTTAAAAGGAGAAGTCTATCAAGATGGAAACAAAATTATACTGATAGATGAAATAGAAGTATACGACATTCAAAATAAAGTAGTTATTAGAGGACAACAACTCGAATGGTTGACAGGACCAGGAATTATTATTGTCACTAATAATATTACAGGTAGTAACGAACAAGTACAAGCATCAGCTCAGAAAGCAAAAGTTATTAGTCAAGAAAAAAAAATAGAGTTTTATGGTCAAGTAGTAGCTATGATCAAAGAACCTGTGCTGAAAATACAAACAGAACAATTATTTTGGGAAATAGAGCAAAAAAAATTGGTTACTAATCAACCTATAAAAATTGAACAACTCAAAGATAAAAATGTTATTGGCAGTGCTTATGGTGACGAATCAGAATATGATTTAGGCAATAAAATAGCTACTCTTAAGAAAAATGTGCAGCTACTCCAAACTGACCCAAAAGTACAAATAAGTAGCGAATTAGTTACTTGGAATATGCCACAAAATTTAATTACTTCTCCAGGACCTATAACAGTATTAGAACAAGAAGAAAAAGTAGTCTTGAAAGCTAATCAAGGTCAAGGAAATTTTCAAAACAATACCTTTAATTTATCAGGAAACGTTATTGGTGTAGGACAAAACAATCAAGCTCAGTTAAATAGCGATCGCCTAACTTGGTACTTTGAAAATCAAACTTTTGAAGCAGAAGGAAACGTATTTTATCGTCAAGTTGACCCACCATTTAATGTGAGAGGTCCTCGGGCAGTTGGACAACTAGAAAATGAAAAAGTTACCATTGAAGGTGGTCGTAGTAATGTAGTAACAGAAATTATTCCTCAATGAAGGAAGAAGGAAGAAGGAAGAAGTTAAGAAGTTAAGAAGGAAGAAGTTAAGAAGTTAAGAAGTTAAGAAGGAAGAAGGAAGAAGTTAAGAAGTTAAGAAGGAAGAAGTTAAGAAGTTAAGAAGGAAAAATCTTACCGAATAATTAATAATTAATAATTAAATAATTTTGGTTTAAAGCCTCCCCTTTTAAGGGGAAAAAAGCGGTTGAGGGATGGCGAGGTCCCCTCGCCATATCCAATCAACCAAGAGAAGAAATAATATTTCATTATATTCAATCAAGAATGGTTTTAACCAGAGGTAATTATCAATTATCAATTATCAATTATCCATTATCCATTAATGAAGTTGTCTGAGTTTTCAGCTTTTGATATGTCCGCGACCTTTCCTTCGACTACTATATACATAGTTGATGTTTATCAAAATAATTAGGGTTTGCGCTCAAAAGTCTTTTTTTCAGAGGAGAAGCCAGAATTTCCTAGGTCATGCTCCGCAAACAGAATCGGTGAATTCAGGAGAAATGAGATTCCGAGAAGAGGCAGCTAGAAGAATCTTCCCTTGATTTTCTACCCCTCGAAATGCCCAAAATCTTAGACTTTTGAACTGGAATTACCTAAAAGCTGGTACTACCTTAGTACCTGTAAAGGCTGAAACCTTTGCCAGTAAACACTTTGACATTTAATCAGCAAGCCCTAATTAGGTCGCGCAACCTTGCATTAAAAAGCAAAATATTTTTGGAGGGTTGCTCATCCATCCCTGTGAAAAAAATAACTATTTAATATTTACAAAAGCCCTAAAGTTCTGAAAATATTAACCTACAACCTACAACCCACCACCTACAACCTTCTTTAGCCAAATCTCGAAAATTTTCATAAAATATTCTCAAGTCTATTATATTCGCAGTTGTGAGAACATATCCAAAACAAACACCCCATAGTGGCTATCACTGGGATGGTAGCGATCGCCGTTTTTTTGAAGGTTGGTATTACCGAGTCACTCTACCAGAAGAGAAACAAACCTTCGCCTTTATGTACTCTATAGAAGACCCCATAGGTGGCCAACCTTACAGTGGTGGTGGCGCTCAAATTCTCGGTCCGAATGATGAATATCTCTGTCGCACCTTCCCAGATGTCAACAAATTTTGGGCAGCACCAGAAGTCTTGGAATTAGGTCATTGGGGAAAAACAGATTTGCCAGGCCCAGTTGGCTATCTAGATCCACAAGTATTCGATGCTCAAATCAAGCAAGGATATCAAGCTACTGCCACTTGGCATCAAGGAATTCTCTCTGACCCTGGAAAAAATAACTACTGTCGTTGGCAATATCAAACAAAACCTATCTATGGCTGGGGAGACCCAGATGCACAACAACAATCAACCGCTGGTTGGATATCATTTTTACCAATTTTTGAACCTGGATGGCAAATATTAATGGCTCATGGTCTTGCCACTGGATGGATAGAATGGAATAGCAAAATCTATGAGTTTACCAATGCACCTGCCTATAGCGAGAAAAATTGGGGTGGTGCTTTTCCCAAAAAATGGTTTTGGTTAAACTGCAATAGTTTCTATGACGAATCAGATTTAGCTTTAACTGCTGGTGGTGGTAAGCGAGGAGTATTGTGGTGGATGGAAGAAGTGGCAATGGTGGGTATTCATTATCAAGGCAAGTTTTATGAGTTTGTACCGTGGAATTCGGAAGTACATTGGCAAATTCAGCCTTGGGGAGAATGGCAAATGCAAGCCAAAAATGACAAGTTTGAAGTAGAGTTGAATGGGACGACGAACTTATCTGGTACACCTCTACGAGCACCATCTGAACAGGGATTAATATTTTTGTGCCGAGATACTATGCGCGGTCATTTGATTTTGAGGTTAAGAGAAAATCGGGGTAGTCATTCAAGGTTGATTCTGGAAGCAAGAAGTGATTTATGTGGTTTAGAAGTTGGTGGAGAGTCTTGGGAGAAAACCTGGATTAATTAGGGTTTGCTGAAAAGGAGTGGGGGAGTGGGGGAGTGGGGGAGTGGGGGAGTGGGGGAGTAGGGGAGTAGGGGAGGAGGGGAGTGGGGGAGGAGGGGAGTGGGGGAGTAGGGGAGCAGGGAACAGGCATCAAGACTCGCTATG